>JAYWCY010000112.1:0-4518 GCA_043780175.1 Chitinophagales bacterium | reverse complement strand
CGTATTAGAAATTTCCAGCTTAACTACTGGATATTCTTTACCATCTTCCCATACAATCGTTTCTTTACTGTTGGTAGTTGATTTACTTAAAAATGATGTGCCGTTACTCATGTCTTTGAAAACAACTAAACGGTAATTAGAAGGATGGATACCTTGTTTCATATAATTTTATTTAAGGCTTGTACGGATTTTGCCGTACAAATTATTTTTAATGGATGGCAAATGTACGTTTGATAGCCGTTTTAGCCAAATCAAATTTCAATTTAGCTCTTCATGTTATCAAATTGTAGCGGAAAGCCAAGATTTCCACTTTTACAAAGTGCCATTACATCTTGTAAATCATCAATTTTTTTACCTGTAACTCTTACTGTATTATCCATAATAGCTGCTTGTACTTTTAAGCCACTATCTTTAATAAGCTTCACTATTTTCTTTGCGTCATCTTGTTTTAAGCCATTACGTACCGATACTTCTTTTTTTACCACTTTACCACTTGGATAAGCATCTTTTTCAAAATCAAAAGCAGTAGCATCAATACCTTGCTTTACGCTACGGCTAATGATTACATCTATTACTTGCTGTAATTTCATATCACTTTCTGCTTCAAGACTTACGATATAATCTTTCTTATTTAGAGAGATTTCTACATGGCTGTTTTTAAAGTCAAACCGATTTTCAATTTCTTTTTTTACAGTGTTGATGGCATTATCCAATGTTTGCAAATCAACTTTACTGGCAATATCAAATGATGGCATAAGTAAAATTTAGTGCGAAGGTAATGGCTGTGTAGTGATTTGTAATTAGTTAACTACTATTAATCTTTATGATTTCTTTCACAACAAAATCAGCAAAATAGATATCTACTAGTAAATACAGGCACGATATTTTCTCTTAAATCGAATTCACCATAAAAATCATTGCTACCAACAAGACTTCTACCTGACCATTTTATTCAACATTAACACTTCAGTTATGAATTCTAACCTAAAAATCCGTTTGGTAACTACTACCCTTTTTGCAGTTGCAATTACAACCTTTTTTACATCAGCTTCGGCCCAAAACAAAGGCAGCTACGAGATTGGTATTAATGCTGGTACACTTATATACCAAGGCGATTTAAGCAATAGCGCATTAGGTTCTGTAAAAAATTTAAAACCTGCGATAGGTGTATATCTTAATAAAGAACTAGATGCGTATTTTTCGCTTCGAGCTAATTTATTATATGGAAAAATTGGTGATGATGAATCGCAATACAGCAGCCCATCATTTAAGCAGCAAAGGAATTTTAAATTTTCAACATCTGTTACAGAGTTGTCTACCCTTTTAGTTTGGAATTTTTTAGGCGATAATAGTACAACTGATTACCATCTATTGTCACCCTATATTTTTGGTGGTGTAGGTATTAGTTTACTAAATGTAAAAAGAGATTGGAGTCGCATCAATCGCACAGTATTCGATGACAAGTCGACTGCTATAATTGGTTTGGGCATTGATACCCTTCATACAACACCTACATTATTACCTATCATACCTGTTGGCGTTGGTTTACGTTGGGCTGTTAATGATAAAATAAATATCAGAGGCGAAGCTACTTACAGGTTTACCTTCTCAGATTATATTGATGGTTTTAGCCAATCAGTCAATCCATCTACAAACGACAAATATTATGGTCTTTCGCTTGGTGTAGGGTTCAAATTATTTAACAATAATTACAAATGCCCAACTATAAGAAGGTAACGCATTATTTTCTTAACAATGGCAGAATTACTGCTTTAAAAAGTATTACCAAAAGTGCCATTAAAAACATTAAAATTGAAATGCGGTTCATGCCATGCATGTATTTCATCCATTGTGTTCGCTCGTCGTTAGGATCACGCTTTTTTATGTATAAATATTCTGCAAGTTGTTTTAAAATTCCCATGTTGTAAATTTATATAGATATAACAATACGCTTTGCGTTTGGTTGCAACCTTAATTATTTGTTAGTCAAAATAATTATTTAATGACCGTGTATTTGGAATATAAAAGTGCCAAAACCGATGCGTAAAACTAATAACTGCCATCTCTTATTTTTTTTATTGGAAATTTTAGAAGTATTTTGAAATACTAAGTACAAAAAATGGAAAATAAGCATTCACTTAACGCCAATAATTGGATTAACAATTACTCAGATGCTTTGTATAAATATACTTTTATACGTGTAAATGATACTGGCATTGCAGAAGATATTGTTCAGGAAACGTTTTTAAGTGCTTGGCGCAATAAAGACAATTACAAAGGCGAAGCATCAGAAAAAAATTGGCTATATACTATTTGTAAAAATAAAATTATAGACCATTACCGCAAAAAAGGCAGTAGCATAGTGCAATATGCAGAAGCTAATACTAGCGATGGATTTTTTGATGAGGCAGAACATTGGACAAAAGAGGATGGTCCTAAAGAATGGGGTATTGATTACCAACAAACAGTAGAAAAAAAGGAATTTTATAGTATTTTAGAGAGATGCAAAACAAAATTGCAGCAAATGCAGCGGTCTGTTTTTGTCATGAAATATTTAGAAGACTTAGATACCGAAGAAATTTGTAAGGTACTAGGTATTACTACGTCCAACTATTGGGTGTTAATACACCGAGCAAAGTTGGGTTTGCGTAGCTGTTTAGAAAAAAACTGGGTAAATATTTAAAGATTTGTGATGAAGAAATTACTGAACATTACTTGTAAAAAAGCAACTTATCTCGTCTCTAAAAAAGAAGATGGTAAGCTTGGTTTTATAGATACGATTAAACTAAAACTACACCTAGCTATTTGTAGTGCTTGCAGGTTATTTGAAAAACAGAGTTGGTTTATTAAATTAAACGCACAGCATCATAACCACGAACATTTAGATATAACTTTATCAGACACAGCAAAAGAAAAAATGGATATTGCACTTAAAAGTATTCAATAATCAGAAAGTAACAAACCTTGCTTTTCTTTCACATATATTTCTAAAACTTATTGTTACAAATCACGATATTCTTTGGTCTTTTGATAAAGTTGGTACAATTATTTCAAGGTCTATTGTTTTTATCACCGCAAAATTTTCTTAACCATGACAGCATATCCATTTTACCAAGTTAACGCCTTTACTAATAGCATTTTTGGTGGTAATCCTGCCGCAGTTTGCCCTTTAACAGAATGGTTACCTACCGAAACCATGCAGCAATTGGCCAAAGAAAATAATTTATCAGAAACGGCTTTCTTTATTCCTGATGGCGATATTTTTCATATCCGTTGGTTTACACCAGAAATTGAGATGGATTTAGCTGGCCATCCTACCCTAGCTACCGCTTTTATCATTTTTAACCATCTTAATTATAGCAAAAACGAGATTACATTTAACAGTAATAGTGGTCTATTACATGTTGCCAAAAAAGAAGATGGCTTACTAGAGATGAATTTTCCTAGCAGAATGCCAGAAACTTGCAATCAACCTTTGGCATTAATTGAGGGGATTGGTCATCAACCACACCAAATGCTTAAAAGTAGAGATTATGTGTTAATATATAAAAGTCAGCAAGAAGTTGCAGATTTAAAGCCAGATTTTACTTGGCTAAACCGTGTAGACACTTTGGGCATTATTGCTACTGCACCTGGCGATGATTGCGATTTTGTCAGTCGCTTTTTTGTGCCAAATTCTGTTATTGGCGAAGATCCTGTTACAGGATCAGCCCATGCCACATTAATACCGTTTTGGGCAAAAGAATTGGGAAAAACCAGCATGATAGCTAAACAAATTTCTGAACGTGGTGGCATATTGTATTGTGAAGACAAAGGCGAACGCGTAACTATTGCTGGCGAAAGTGTTTTGTATCTAAAAGGAGAGTATTATTTACCATAGCAGTAGAAAAGTGAGCTAGTCGGAAAGACTGATTTTCGGACTCACTGACTAACTAACTTTTTTTGTGGACTTTCGGACTAACTGACTTTTTTGATTTATGAGTGACCAAAAAACATTAATTATATATACTGATGGCTCTTCTCGTGGCAACCCCGGCCCAGGTGGCTATGGCGTGATTATGTTGTGGGGTAATAATCGCAAAGAAATTTCGCAAGGCTATCGCAGAACCACCAATAATCGAATGGAATTGATGGGTGTTATCGTAGCCTTAGAAAGCCTCAAAACAAATGATATTCCAGTTACAATTTATACTGACAGTAAATACATTGTAGATACTGTTCAAAAGCGGTGGTTAGATAATTGGATTAAAACCGACTTTAAAGGTGGCAAAAAGAACAAAGACCTGTGGACACGCTACTACAAGCTATCAAGAAGCCTAAAAGTTACATTTGTATGGGTAAAAGGCCATGCAGACAATGTACATAATAACCGCTGCGATGTACTTGCCACCACCGCAGCCGATGGTGGAAATTTGATAGATGACGCAGGTTTTGAGGGGTAACTAGCTTTCGTATTGCAATTAAACATCAATGTGTCACTTTACCGATAGCTATCAGTATATAAGGTTTAAAACTTTA
>JAYWCY010000111.1:0-3290 GCA_043780175.1 Chitinophagales bacterium | reverse complement strand
ATAGTCAATAGTCAATAGTCAATAGTCAATAGTCAATAGTCAATAGTCAATAGTCAATAGTCAATAGTCAATAGTCAATAGTCAATAGTCAATAACTTGAATATAATTGATGATATTGTGTAGTGACTACAAAGGTAAAAACGTTTGTGAAAGGTATCATCACAAAATCTTGATAATCCTACAAAATCTCAGTTCAGACAAATTACGCTACGGACAAAGTTGCGTAAAGTGACAATTATTGCACCCGATAGCTATCGGGTGTGCAATAGAATTCGAATTAAAGGACAAAAGTTCGTTCCATA
The DNA here is from genome assembly GCA_043780175.1 of Chitinophagales bacterium. Taxonomy (GTDB): domain Bacteria; phylum Bacteroidota; class Bacteroidia; order Chitinophagales; family Chitinophagaceae; genus Parasediminibacterium. Next base: position 2,988 of record JAYWCY010000111.1, on the reverse strand, counting down.
AAACCCTTAACGTCTTCAACCTGCCAATTTTACACTTGTATTTGTAATGGCATAATGATTGACTTATTGGATTTCGTAAAAATACATATTATGGGCAAAATTATTGGTATAGACTTAGGAACAACGAACAGTTGCGTTTCTGTAATGGAAGGTAATGAACCAGTTGTAATAGCGAATGAGGAAGGACGTAGAACGACCCCTTCAATTGTTGGTTTTTTGAAAAATGGTGAGCGCAAAGTAGGTGATGCGGCAAAACGTCAGGCAATTACAAACCCTCAAAATACGATTGCTTCGGTAAAGCGTTTTATGGGTCGTCGTTTTGATGAAGTGACAGAAGAAATTAGCCATTGGGGTTATAAAGTAGTAAAAGGTGACAATAATACCGTTCGTGTAGATATTGATGGCAGATTATATACACCTCAAGAAATTTCTGCGATGGTGTTGCAGAAAATGAAGAAAACCGCTGAAGATTATTTGGGTGTTGAAGTAACCGATGCAGTAATTACTGTACCTGCTTATTTTAACGATGCACAACGTCAAGCGACTAAAGAAGCTGGTGAAATTGCTGGTTTAAACGTTAGAAGAATTGTAAACGAGCCTACTGCTGCTGCATTGGCTTATGGTTTGGATAAAAAACATATTGATCAAAAAATTGCTGTATTTGACCTTGGTGGTGGTACATTCGATATTTCTGTATTAGAATTGGGTGATGGCGTATTTGAAGTAAAAAGCACCAATGGTGATACACACTTAGGTGGTGATGACTTTGATAAAGTAATTATGGATTGGTTGGCTGACGAGTTTAAAGCTGACGAAGCGATTGACTTGCGCAAAGATCCTATGGCTTTGCAACGCTTGAAAGAAGCAGCTGAAAAAGCGAAAGTTGAACTAAGTGCATCTAACGAAACTGAAATTAACTTACCATACATTACCGCTGTTGATGGTGTACCTAAGCACTTGGTAAAAAAATTAACGCGTGCAAAATTTGAAGCTTTAGCTGATAATTTATTTGCCCGTTGCTTAAAACCATGTGAAGCTGCATTAAAAGATGCTGGTTACAATATTTCTCAAATTGACGAAGTAATATTGGTTGGTGGTAGCACACGTATACCTAAAGTACAAGAAATTGTAGAGAAATTCTTTGGCAAAAAACCAAACAAAGGTGTTAATCCTGATGAGGTTGTTGCTGTAGGTGCTGCAATACAAGGCGGTGTATTAACTGGTGAAGTAAAAGATGTATTGTTACTTGACGTTACACCTTTAAGCTTGGGTATTGAAACAATGGGTGGCATTATGACTACCATGATTGCTAGCAATACAACCATTCCTACCAAAAAAACAGAAACTTACTCAACTGCGAGTGATAATCAACCTGGTGTGCAAATTCATGTATTACAAGGCGAACGTGCAATGGCTGCGCAAAACAAAAGCCTTGGTATGTTTAACCTAGATGGTATACCACCAGCACCAAGAGGCGTACCGCAAATTGAAGTAACATTTGATATTGATGCAAATGGTATGATACATGTAAGTGCAAAAGACAAAGGCACTGGTAAAGAACAAAATATTCGCATTGAAGCTGGTAGCGGTTTAAGCAAAGAAGAAGTCGAAAAAATGAAAGCTGAAGCGAAAGCCAACGAGGCCTCTGATAAAGAAGCTAGAGAAAGAGTTGAAAAAATTAACAGCGCTGATAGCTTGATTTTCCAAACAGAGAAACAATTTAAAGAGTACGGCGACAAAATACCTGCTGATAAAAAAGGCGCTATTGAAGTAGCACTTGAAAAATTGAAAGAGGCTCACAAAAATCAAGATCTTGCAACTATTGACACAGCCATGGCAGAATTAAACACCGCTTGGACAGCAGCTAGCGAAGACATCTACAAAGCGCAAGCTGATGGCGGTGCCCCTGCACAAGAGCCTACTAATCATCAAGGTGCAAGCCAAGCTGAAACAGTTACCGATGCTGAGTTTGAAGAAGTGAAGTAAATAATCGTCTGAACTTAGATTTAGATTGATTTTAAGGATTTATAAGATGAAAGCCCTTGCAGAGATGCAGGGGCTTTTTTATGTTCAATGTTTTTACCCTGTAAAAAGTAGCAAATACGATTAACGCATGAACAAATAACTATTTCAGAAGAAAAAATTACCAATTACCTTTTGGTAAGAAAGATTAAAAATGATAAGTCTATCTTCCTTGAGAAGTTAGGCTACAACAAAGAAAATGATACCATACTGATAGAAGATATAAAAAAACTTGCTACCGAAAACGATGCAGTTTTATCTAGTACAAATGATTTTGGTGATTTATATTATGTTATTGGTGCTTTAAGAAATAAAGTAGTTATAACAATTTGGTTAGAAGAATTACCAGATAATACGTTTCGCTTTGTAACTTTATTTCCAGTATAAAATGATGTACTATGAACAATTTTGAAATATATACCGAAATACAATTAGCAAAAGACTTACCAGAGCTAGGTTTTATTAAAGGTGATGTAGCCACAATTGTAGAAGTTTTACAAGATGTAAAAGGTAATTATGGTTATTGTCTTGAATTTTTTGATGCTCAAGGCAATACCTTAGAGGTTGCTGTTGTGGATGAAAATGCCATACAAAAAACTATTTTACATGGTGTTGTGCATTATAGAGAACATGTACATTCTTAACTATTTCATACGCCATTTTGCAGTCATATTTAAATAGTCTTCTTGGGTAACTATGTTTGCATCATCTGGCTCGTTTACCAATTGTGCCACTTCATTTTGTTGTTCGCTTGTTAGTTTATCCCACCAATCTTCTTGCATAAGTTAAAATTTAACAAATTATTACCGCCCAGGGCAAACGCATTAAAATTTCATTTTTAAAATTGAGTCTTTTACGTTCTAAATTCGCGCATTTCTCACCAGTTCTTGCATAAGCCACCTTTTTTTATCAGGTTCGCCAAGGGCGAATTGAAAAAATCCGAAGGATATTTTTTCAAAAGATAAA
>JAYWCY010000110.1:0-9728 GCA_043780175.1 Chitinophagales bacterium | reverse complement strand
TTTTAATTCTTTAAGCGACTGAATAGGTAACATGTCGGCACCTATATAGCCACCAAAACCCATAATGGGCGAATACACGGTAGACGTATAATAAACAGGATCTGCCATTACGTGTAATAAAACTATATCTGCCTTCATCGCTTTGGCTAATGCAAAACCACGTTCTGCTACTTTTTGTGCTGTAGGGTTATAATCTAATGCTATTAGTACTTTTTTCATATTACAATTTTAAGATTTTTAGATACTATTTATAGTCAATACAATCAATTGATGTAGCGTTTTCGGCCTTTTAGCCCCCATTCTCTTCATCTAAATTATTGTGATTATCGCCACCTAAACTGTAGTAATTATTTTCTTCATCCTCGCTACCTATGGCTTCATCAAGATCATCCAGTTCTGAGCCAGGAACATCTAAATCACTACCAGACCTATCATTTTAAAAATCCTTCTCATTAGGTTTATTTACATCCGTGTCAATCTTACTTTTCATTTTAGATATATCTTCAGGATCAATATTTTCCTCCAATTGCGATTGATTAAAAATATCCTCGTTAATAGGATATAATGGATAATCGGGCAAAGCAATTTTACTTTTATCGGGTTCTTGTTGCGATGGCAATGACATGATATATATTTATTAGTTATTTAATGATGCTATTGATTTAAACACCTTTCTTTTTATTCAATGTAACCATTATTATACCACCTATTAGCAATGCAACACCAACATAAGGCGACCATTGAACAGGATGATTTTGTTCTTGTTCAATTTTAATAGAACCTAGGTCTACAACCTTACTTGTGGTTACGTAATTAAAGCCAGTATAAGCGATCATTAAAATACCAATGATGATGATCAAAAAGCCGATTGTTTTTGTTTGCATTGGTAGCTGTTTTAGATTTTAATAAAGTCTTGAAAAATGGTGCTTCACAAAAGCGTGTTGCTGGTTCTCTGTCATCTTATCTGTTTGTACTACTTCAAGTTTTATTTTATCAAACCCATGATCAGCTCTTAACAAATGAAATAATTCTGTTTTAGCATCTGTTGGCCCAAAAAGAAGCACATTGGCATAGTTTTTTATCACATCACCAAGTTTCTTGTAATACTTCAAAAGTTCATTGTTTTCTTTATTGTGCATTAAATGCTCACTTTTACTGAGACTTTCAGCCTTTTCGTCGTGTGTAAATGCAGATTCTATAGTAGTTGTTTCTATAGGATCGATAGTAAATTCTATAATATTTGCATTTAAATGATCCATAAAAATGCCTAAACAGTTGGATGTTTCCATGTGATTTTATATTAAATTGTTACTTTATAAAGCCTTCCTTTTTCATCGCTTTGTATACTACTTTTGTAATCTCTTGTGTCATTTTTTTAAGGCCTTCTGGGTTGGTTGATTCAGTTAAACCAGACCAAATAATTTTATCTTCTTTAATTGAATACACATTGGTTTCTACAGTATATGTTTTAGTAGTTGCATAGTACCCTGGCGTTGAGTAATATGGCCATGTTCTAAAATAGTAGCCACTAAAATTTCTATAATAAATTGGGTACATGTTACTGTTAGGCACAAATACTTTTTCTTTATCTACGTCAATTAAACGCATAGTTATGGCACCGTTATACCCATCTATCTTAATTTTTTGCCTAATGGCTTCTTCATTTTGCCTACTAAAATTTGCATCTAAATACATATAAGATGCAACACCTTTACCACCAAGATATTGTACCATTTCGTCTTCCGCTTTTCTGCGGCTCGTCTCATCTTTAAACAATGCCACTACTAGCACTTTATCTAAATTTTGTATTGTAATTTGTTTGTCTGGTTCACGCCAACTGCTTATAATTCTTGTAGAGTTACAAGATGCAATCATGACCACGATAACGATGCTGATGAACAGTTTATAGTTTTTCATACATCCAATTTTAAGTGCTTAATTAAGCTTTAGAAGAAAATTGTGGGTACCGTTATAATAATTAAACTAATGGATGAAGATGCTTAAACCATGCCAGAAAGTAGCAATTGCAGAATAGTAACATTACCTTTCGTGCGATGCTTTTGTGTTTGTAAAGATGCGTTACAACAGGTATGTAGCTGTTATAACATTCTGGAAACATGTTACAAAATTTACACATTATTTAGTGTATCAGTTACAAAAAAAGTACAAATAATACTTAATGCACCTTATTTGTTAGATCATCAATAATGGTATCACCTTCCTCATTTCTAGGATGCTTATAGTCGTTTTTTATAGTTTCCTCTACACCAATGGCGTCTTTTCTGTTACGCATTATTATGAACAGAACTAAAGCCAAGGCTAATAAGATGACGGTAAATATGAGGGGTAAATTCATGTGTTTTTAGCTTTGCTTTTGTCAATAAGTAAAGTTGATTTGAAATTTGTTTATATATCTTACACAATTCAATAAATAGCTTACATGATTCACGCCTTTTTATTATATAAATACACAATAGAAAATCTCTGTCAGTTAGTTTTATATTTCTAAATTACTTCTGGCTTTTTAAGTTTGGTGCAAATAAGCCCATTAATCGTGCAGGCATCTGCCATTGTAGACAAATCGTGTTCTATTACAATAAACCATACTGCCTGCTTAGCTACTTCTATCTTTTTTACCCATGGTAACACCCATACACCTAATAATACAGCTCTATTATTTAAAACATTATTTTTATTTGTTATAATTCAATTAATTACTTTCCACCTCTATTCTAGCAACTTGCAATTGCTGGTGATTTACGTCAGTGAGATTGATATTACTCTCTGGCATTTGTCGTATAAAAAAGCATTGTTTTATTATACAATATGTTTAATACAATACAAAACTATTTACTAACAATTGCTCTAACTATGATTAAAAACATAGTTAAACCTAAAGTTTATCATTGTTTATTGGCTGCTGCTGCTTTTTCCTTTTTTCTAAAAAAACCTCTTAATAAAAAATTGTGTTGCAGTGCTTCTAAATCTTCATCTAATTTATGACTACTAGTTTCTAAATTTTTTAATGTTGCTTTTATAGATGTAGCTGCACTAGAATCATTCAATAACATGCCAACGGGGTTATTGGGCTCGTTAAACTTACTAGTGGTATTTTTAAGGTTAGCTGTCAGTTGGCTAACGTTATTGGCCGACCGTTGCAATTGTGATAAGGTAGTTTTTATGCTGTTGTAAAACATGGTATCAGAAGCAATATCATTAATAGAATTGCCTGGCGTATTTAGCTTAGCTGAAAAGTTTTCTAGATTGGCCAATACCTTTTTACTGTTACCCGAAGCGGCATCTATATTAACCATCGTAGTTTGTAAATGATCTACACTATTCCCTATTTTACCAGCAATTTTCTCATCATTTATTAGCCTTGCTATCGTACCTCGTCCCGTATCTATTTTTCTACTAATGCTTTTAAAATCGTTGGTAATAGCTAGTAAATTTTTATTAGTTAATTGCAATGTTGCCAGCATATCATCTGTACTTGTCGATTTTTCTACGATTAAAAATTCTTCTTTTTCTATTTGTGGTTTAGTACTATCACCACCATAAATAACGATAATTTTATTACCTATTAAACCATCAGACCCAATTTTTGCAAAAGCGCCTTTGTGTATATATTGCTCTGCATCTTGTTCTATACTCATTGTTACTAGTACTTGCGACTTACCATAAAAACTTACCTTTTTTACGGTGCCTACTTTTACACCGTACAACCAAATATTGCTGCCTTTTAATAGCCCAGCAACATCGTTAAATACGGCCTTTACCGTGAACGATTTTACAAATGTTTTTTTCTGCCCACCTAAGGTAAATATGGCAATTACAAGTATTGCTAAACCCAGCAATACAAAAATGCCCACTATAACAGAACGTTTATTTTTAATAATCATCAGCTTAAATATTGGTGTCTCTAACTTACAATAGTTAGCTACAGTTTTAATATATTAAATATAAATAAATTTTTTAATTGATTTAGTCACTTTTTGTCATGAAATTATAATCGTAAAATGCTTTCACTGTTTCATCTTTGGAATTAAAAACGTCGTCAAATTGGCCCTGTATTAAAAACTTACCCTCTACCAAAATAGCGACTTTGTTAGCAGTTTGTTTTGCACAGGTTAAATCGTGTGTGATGATGATAGAACTTGTTTTGTATTGTGTTTGCACTTTTGTAATTAAGTGGTTAATTTCAATACACGTCATTGGGTCGAGACCAGATGTGGGTTCATCGTATAACATAATTTCTGGCTTTAAAATTAATGTTCTTGCAATACCAATGCGCTTACGTTGACCACCAGATAATTCAGAAGGCATTTGATTGATGGTTTGTGGCAAGCCCACATCCTGCAACACTTCTTCAATGGCAGCTAGAAGTTCACTTTTACTTAAATCGCGATTGTTTCTTACCAATGGAAATGCTAAATTTTCTCTAACACTCATACTGTCGTACAAGGCACTACTCTGAAACGAAAAGCCAATTTTTTGCCGCAATGCTTTCAAATCTAATTTGCTTAAAGTAACAACCGTTTGCCCCAATACATTTACCATGCCACTATCAGGTTTTAAAAGCCCACTAATAATTTTTATCAGTACAGATTTACCACTACCAGAGCGACCAAGTACTGCTATATTTTCGCCCTTTCCTACTTCTAAATTCACACCATCTAGCACTTTTAAACTATCAAAAGATTTTTTTACATCTTTAATAGAAATTACGGGTTCCTGATTATTAATATTTGTTTCTGTTTCATCCATATGTATTAAGTCATTAAAGTTATTTGGTGATATGTCATAAATTTTAGTTTTGACAATTCATTATTGCCTATTGCCTTTTGCCTTTTCAGACATTCTATCTTATTGCATTTACCACCTGTACAATTACCATTTCTTCAACAAAAATCATAAACATAGAAATTACCACCGCAGTGTTTGCCGCCTTACCCACCCCTCTTGTACCGTTACCAGCATTAAACCCTTGATAGCAGCTAGCTACACCAATGGTAAATCCGAATATAGTTGCTTTAAAAACGGATGCGAAAATGTCTAAAAACGAAATACTCATAAATGCAGTTTTAAAAAAAGCAATCAAACTTGTCTGCTCGTTGGCATGTACATTTATGTATGACCCTATCATGCCTATCAACCCAGTATATAGTACCAAAACAGGTAACATAAAAGTGATGGCAACGATACGAGTAACCACTAAAAATTTAAAAGGATTGGTGGCAGAAACTTCCATCGCATCTATTTGCTCAGTTACTTTCATTGAGCCTAATTCTGCACCTACATTTGAGCCTACTTTACCAGCAACAATTAATGCAGTTACTAATGGTGCTAGTGCTCTAATAATAGCCACAGCCATTAATGATGGCAACCACGAACTTGCGCCAAACGTTACGAGCGAGGGTCTTGACTGTTTGGTAAATACTAGCCCCGTAATAAAGCCAGTTAACGATACCAAGGATAGCGATTTATATCCTACATAATAGCATTGATTTACAACCTCTTTCCATTCAAATGGTAGAGAAAACACTTCTTTAAAAAACTCAATTATAAAATAATAGACATTATTTATTCCAATAAAAAAAGCATCTATCTTTTTAGAAAGAAGAAAGTTTTTTTCAGCAATAACCTCTGTTGTTTCTACCTCGTTTGCCATTAACTTATTACGTATTGTATTTAATGATGATTAATGTACAAGTGAATTTTTATCGTTACCAGTAATATCATTTGTATAATCTTTTTTCAAAGTTCATCTTCTTTCTTTATTTCAATTTAAGTGCCACTTATTTTTTCTCTCATTTCTAATCTCTTTTCGCAGGCTTATCCCTAGCACTTAGTAGTATATAAATTTTATAACCTAGCAATTGTGTACCAAAAAAATGCTTAAAGCATTGTAGAATACTTGCTCTTTTTGACTAACGCCCAGAACAACGGTATTACTAACACAGTCCAACACCTAGCAATAAACTTTTACCTAGTTTAATTTACTAGCACATTACCTAATATTTTAAGCCAAAATACCTGTGTAAATATGCAGCTTAAACAACTGTTAGTTTTACAGCTAAAGAGATAATAGTTATATTATTCACATATTTTAGTAGAAAATAGGTTTTGTCACCACTGTATGGGTCACCGTTTTTTGGAAATAAAACTTCTAGTGAAAGTGTTCATTTTAAATAATTAAATTAATTAATACACCATAAGTCAAATTGGTATTTGTTTTAGAACATCGGTAACCTTTATTGATACAAATCATTTAAACCATTACGGCGTAGTTACACACGGTATACCTGTAGCACAACCGTGCTGGCATTGGTATACTATACCACACCGCTTACAACAAACCTACCGAAGCGGATGTTGCAATCATGCAATAGCAAGCCGCCTATTGCCAAGCGCAAGCATAGCTTGCCAGATGGCAAGGGTAAAAAACCTTATCGATAGAAATATCGCCGGATCAATGAGAGAAAAGACAAATTTGAGCATCATTTGCAAAAGAATCACTCTGCAAGCCTAGTAGAAACTGAAGTTGGTAATTATTTGGCCGCTATAGTAGCAAATAAAAAGGTGCTAGAAAGGCAAAAGCCGAATCTAATCAAGTGATGCGACTTTTGTGTGTATAATAATGTAATTGTTGTAGATCGACGTATATTTTTTAATCGCACTTTGACACATAAAAAAAGCCTCAAAAATTATTGTTTTGAGGCTTTAAAAATAATGCTATCTAATTACATTTTCCATCTATCCGTTAACTTCGTTCTTAACCCTGATTTCATGTTTCGTTGAATGTTCCATAAGTCTGTAGCGCTAAAAGTATTGGCTTTAATATCTTGAGCTACGGTTTCTTTGGTTTCTGTTAATAATTGTTGTAACACTTCTTTTTCCATCTGCATTACAGACGCATTTACTTGCTGTTTCATAATCTATGCTTTAATTGTTCTTAATTACAATATTGTTCAGAGCAACAAATCAAATGGCAGCTAATAAAATCGTTGTAGTGGTGCTTTAGGTAAAATAAAACACTTGAAGTATTTACTTGCTCTTTTCGGATTGCAAATATAAAGAGTTTTTTTCACACCTTACCCTCAAATACCCTAATGCTTTGTTAATTGTGTAATAAATACACAATCGTAAATACAATACACTTCGAATGTTTACTATTTTTCAAAAAACTAGAATTATCATAAATGCATTATAAATAGCCCAAAATCTTCAACATACTTTGTGCAGTTTGTTCTTTTGCATACACCCAATCTATCAGTTTGCCAGTTTTATCATACTCGATAATTACATGCTTTGGCGAAGGAATTAAGCAGTGTTTAATACCGCCATAACCGCTAATTTGATCTTGGTATGCACCTGTGTGAAAGAACCCAACATACAATGGCTCTTTATTGCTTTCTTCTTCACCCTTGTAATTATTGGTCAATTTTGGCAAAAACACTTCATTGATATGCTCTTCGCTATCGTAATAATCGTGGCTATCACAGGTGATGCCGCCTAATACAACTCGCTGATATTCGTTATCCCACTTATTTATTGGCAGCATCAAAAACTTCTCACCTATGCCCCATGTATCGGGTAATGTAGTGATAAATGAAGAATCAATCATATACCAACACTCTCTATCGTTCTGCACTTTTTGGCCAATAATACTGTATACGTGAGCCATGCTTTCACCAACTGTGAAGCTACCAAACTCAGTGAAAATATTTGGCATGGGCACTTTGGCTTTTTTACAAGCACGTTTAATATTACCCACAATTTCATTAATCATAAATTGGTAATCGTACTCAAAACCGAGCGAGTGTTTAATAGGAAAACCACCACCAATATTAATGGAATCAAGTTCTGGACAAATCTTTTTTAATTGGCAATACAAGTTAATAACCTTGTTCAATTCACTCCAGTAATAGATATCATCTTTAATGCCTTTATTTAAGAAAATATGTAACATTTTTAATTGAAACTTATCTTCAAAGCCCTCAATCTCATCTACATAAAATTCTAAAATATCTTTTGGTCTGATGCCTAAACGTGAGGTATAAAATGGAAAGCTTGGTTCTTCCTCAGCAGCAACCCTAATACCAAGCTTAAAAGGCTGTTTTACTGAGCGTCTATAAGCTTGCAACTCTTCTTTATTATCTAGTACAGGAATCACATTTTTAAAGCCAGTATTAATTAGCTTAGCAATACGTGATGTATATGTTTTTTGCTTGTACCCATTACAAATAATGAAAGTTTCTTTACTAATCTTCTTCTTTAAAAAAAGTTGGTTAATAATTTCTATATCGTAAGCAAAAGATGTTTCTAAATGAATATTATGCTTCAGCGTTTCTTCTACTATAAAAGAGAAGTGTGAACTTTTGGTACAATAACAATAGTTGTAATCACCTTCGTAGCTATGCTTTTTGAAGGCTTTTTCAAACATCATTTTTGCCTTATTAATCTGCATTCCAATTTTTGGTAAATAGGTCAACTTTAAAGGTGTACCATATTTATCAATCAATGCTTTTACATCAACATCGTTAAAAGTTAAATTTCCATCTTGGTTGCGTTTAAAGCCTTCTTGTGGAAAATGGAAAGTTTGATCAACCAACGAGGTGTAAGAATTGTTCATGTAACGAACCTAGTTTTATAAGTGATGTTGCAATTGCCTTTGCTGACAGTTATTTTTAAAAGCGAACGCAAAAATAGTAGTTTGATAAACGTAATGACATAAAAAAAGGTAAAGCTTAGTAGCATTACCTTTTAAAGTTGATTTTTATATGTAATTAGCCTTCAATAATCAAAATTTATCATCGGCTGTTGGGCCATATAAACCTGGCACTTTGTTGCCCGTACTGCGTAAATACACAATTAATTCGCCCCGGTGGTGGTACAAGTGATTAAACAAAAAACCACGTACTACCTGTATACGCGGCATTACTGGAAAAATAGGCTCGGCACTTCCCATCACCATTTTCCACTCGGTAAACATAGTCTCGTCCTTCGCAGCTTCTAATGCAGCTTGCGCATGTTTTACATTTTCTTCAAACTTTGCAACTATATTTTCGGCTTTGGTAATATCGCCTTTATCATACTTATATGCTGCCATATCAAATACATCTTGATGCAAGGTTGGCTGATACCAGTTATACACTTCTGCAATATGTGATGCTAACTGACCAGTGGTCCAATTGGCTTCTGACGGCTTATAATTTAAAGCGCTATCCGGTATTGCCTTTAGTAATTTACGCGTGTTATCTGCTTCATGCAAAAACTCGCCAAGTAATGATTGTACAAGCATAAAATTAGGTTTAATTATTTTAAGAAATATAAAATTATGCTTTATAAATGTATTTAAAAGCGATTGTAAAAAATTAAATGTTGCAAACAACAGAAATTAAAAACGCCACAATATAGTGGCGTTTTTAATTATATTTAAATTATTTTTTTATTTGTGTAACCCATCATAGAGTTTGTATTTAGCATCATACACATCGTACGCTTTCGGATCTTTTCCTGCAGCTTTATCACGCTTTACTGCATACATATTAGCTAATTTGTCTATTGAATTTTTCAAACAACTTTTTTCAACATTATTGACATCTTTTTTATCTTTTAAAATAGCATATGTTTTTTCAAAATATAAAATACAGCCATCCATTGCTTCAGTCATTGGTTTTTCTAAATCGGTATTTAGTTTTTTTATTGCATCGGTTTGTTCTTTA
>JAYWCY010000109.1:0-4080 GCA_043780175.1 Chitinophagales bacterium | reverse complement strand
ACTCTGGTAGATTTTGGCATCTCATCTACTTTGTAGCCCCTAGGTATTTCCATATTTAAGGTAAATAGATTGTCCTCTTTATAGGGCATTTCTACAGGGTATAATCTTTCAGCCGACGTAAATGGATTTTGTTTAATTGCTTCGCTAAATAGGGGGTTGAAGTAGATAATATCCTCGTTGTTAAAATTCAATTTAATATCAAATGACATTCTTAAAGGCTCATCATAATCTGGCAAAGAATCTAGTACAAAATTTTTAACAGTGATTTCTGATGGATATACTTTAGCAAATTCTTTTAGAAATTCATCCGTCTTTTTAGTCGTTAAGTTTTCACGTATGCGCAAAGACTCATAGTAGCCTAAATTAGAGGCAATAGAACCATTTGTTTCTCCATTTTCATCATTTATAATAAACACAGTTGTTACTTTCTTTTCCGTTAGGCTGTCTGTATTCATTGGTAATAATACAGGTGACTTGTCTATCAGCCTAGCAGTTGTATTGAAGCAATCTATTGGCAACTTACCAAAGCCCAATTTAGGTATCGATGCATCTAATAAATAATAAGTAGAATCTATTTTTAAACGAGTAATTACATAATTATACTGACCTAAAATAGCTGCATTTTCAGTTACTCTACCGTTGTCTCTAGTGCTTAGCATTACTGGATTTACAATAAAACCAGCATGGTTTAACATTGCTGCAAGTACTAAATTAACATCAGTAACTGTACCTTTTTTTGTTTGATAGACTTTCTTCAAAGGTTCAGATAACCAAACCGAAGCATCGTGGTCTGTGCAGTTAAAATTATCTCTTACAAAAGCATAAATTCTTTTAGCGTTCTCAATACTATTATTGTCCTTTGTCAGTTTCTTTACGTCATCATCTAGCCATGCGTTTTTGTCTGCTAATACCGATTTATAATCTTCATCTTCAAGCACCTTTGCTGATGTTTCTACCCAGCTTTTTATAATTTGTTGCGTGGGTGATGTTTCGCTAACTTTTATAGAGTGTAATTGAAAATCAATTTTAGAGAAATAGTTTTCAGAAGATGAAGTAAAGTTTTCTTTTTTAAATGCAGGCGCATCTTTAATAGCCCAAACTTTATACGTGGCTATACCGCTAATTGAGATAACCCTATTAGATTCAGTTGCCCCACCTGGCTCTATAACGTTGTAGCTTTTAAATATACCTTTTAAGCTATCAATAGCATATTGCAGAAAACCTTGTTGTACAGGATAATAGGTGAAAATATGAGGAATAATAACGTGATATTGGCTCCATAAAACAGGATATTTACTTTGAAAATACCAGGAACGTAAATGATTGTAAAATGGTGATCGTACAGTGTATTTATATTCTATAATACTACCTTCTTTTATATTGGAGAATGTAAATTTTCTAGTAGTTCTTGTACGGTTGTATTTCTCTTTAAATAAAGCGTTTTTATCAAGTTTTGTTTCTACAATTGCGCCATTTTCTAAGTTATAAGTTGTTGCTTCAAAATCTTCAAATTTCTCTTCTTCTGTAGTGCTACTACCTACATAAATTGGCACTTTTACAGTAGCTTCATCAAACGCATTTTTGTTTCTCAATAATATTCTTTTGGTTTGCTTAAACACAAGTGTAAAGTCACCGTTGCTATTACCTTCAAACTCAGAGCTACCTATATCTGCAAGTATTACAGCATTGGCATTAGAATCGACAACTGGCGACACAGGATTAAAATCTGTAATAGAAATTTTATCAAGTTTTGAAATGGGTTTATTTTGTGCTTTCAGCGATACGATACACAATATATTACTTAGTGTAAATAATAGTAGCAGAGCAGTTTTCATGAAATGATTTGAGTGGAATAGATATATTATCAAATATATAATTAGTCAACTAATAAACCAATATTTTTTTAAAAATTCTGTTTACTATTTTTTAATTTTTTTAAATACAATCTGTTCAGCGTGCTTTTTTACCACAAAAGCAAAAAAATCTCGGATAGTTTGATACTCTTCTGCGGCAAAAGTGGCTTTATTGATAATTAGTTTACTGCGTAGTTGAATATTATTGCCATCAAACACAGTTATATATTCAAACATACCTTGATTATCGTTAAGTTTTACCTTAACAGATTTTGGTATTTCATCTACTTTGTAACCCTTGGGCACTTCTAAATTTAGGGTGTACACATGGTTCGTTTTATTGGGCATTTCTAAAGGAAAAAACCTCTCCGAAGCCGTAAATGGATTGCTTACCAGTGCATCATTAAACATCGGACTTACATATAATACATCTGCATCATTTAACTGTAATTTCACATCGTAATGCAACGTTATTGGTGCTTCATACACTTTAAAAGAGTCTATTTGCACATTACTAATTTCAACTTCGGACGGGTAATTTTTAACCAATGCTTTGGTATAA
Source organism: Chitinophagales bacterium (assembly GCA_043780175.1). Classification (GTDB taxonomy): domain Bacteria; phylum Bacteroidota; class Bacteroidia; order Chitinophagales; family Chitinophagaceae; genus Parasediminibacterium. The sequence continues at coordinate 1,665 of JAYWCY010000109.1, read as the reverse complement.
TTTTCTTCTACTTTATTTTCATAATCCTCTCTCATGGCTAAAGATTCAGCATCCCCTAACGTTGTATTATACGTACCCGTAATACCACCTTTTTCATCATTGCCAATAAATACAACGGTTGATTTTGCTTCGGTAATATCATCATTGTGCAAAGACAGCAATGTTGCACTATCGTCCAATACCCTTGCAGAGTGATTGTAGCAATTAGGGCTAAGCTTGCCAAAACCCAGTTTTGGTTCAGAGGCATCTAGCAAATAATAACTGGTATCAATTTTAACCCTAGCAAGTACGTAATTGTATTGCTGTAAAATGGGTGCTTCTTCTGTTACATAGCCATTATCTTTTGTACTTAATATCACTGGATGAACATCAAAACCCTCATGCGCAAGCATGGCCATCAATATTAAATTAATATCGGTTACACTTCCAGATTTAGATTGGTAAATTTTCTTAATGGGCTCTGAGAGCCATACCGATGCATCATGATTGGTACATTTATAATTATCTCTTACATGATTGTAGATAGATTTTGCTTTTTCGTAAGAATTCACCATTACTGTAAATTTTTTCATTTCATCATTCAACCAAGGCGTCATATCACTTGCTAAAGTGTATGCGTAATCTGGCTTAAGTAATAATGTTGAAATGGCATCAGGCCATCGTTTAATAATCTCTATTGTAGGTGAACTTTGGGTATAATGAATTGACAATAACGGAAAATCAATTTTGGTAATATAATTTAAAAATGAAGGCGAATAGTTTTCTATTTTAATAGCGGGTACATTTTTTATTGCCCATAAATGAAACTTAGAATCTCCACTTAATTTAATAATCTGGCTATGTGTATAAGCATCCCCATTTAGCATTATTCTAAATGTTTTATAGATAGTTTTTGTAGTATCTACTGTATAGGGAACATGACCTTGCCTTAACACATAATAGCTAAACATAGGTGGAACAACAATATGATACTGACTCCATAAAATTGGATATTTACCTTCAAATTGCCAAGAACGCAAGTAGCGGTAAAAAATATCAAAAGGAGATTTTACTGTATACTTAAACTCAACAATACATCCTTCTTTAACATTAGAAAATGTAAATTTCCTATACGTTCTTTCACTGTTATATAATTCTCTAAAAACCGATTGGTTATCAAGTTTTGTTTCCTCAATTTTTCCATCTTTTAAATTATAAGTAACCGCCTCAAAGTCTTCAAATTTTTCTTCATCAGTAAACGATTTACCTAGATAAATAGGAATTTTTACAGTCGTCGCATTAAAGGCATTCTTATTACGAATTAGCAAGCGCTTTGTATGCTTAAATACAATAATAAAATCTCCATTTGAATTATCTTCAAACTCGCTACTACCAATTTCTGCCAATACGACTGCATTTGCGTTAGAATCAACAACTGGCGATATTGGATTAAAATCCGCCACCTTAACTTTTTCAAGCTGATACATTGCATTATTTTGTGCAGATATTTGTAATGATACAGTAGACAAGACTATTGTAAGAATAGTCGCAATTTTGGTTGGCATACAATTATTGAGAATTAATATATTCAAATATATCAGATAAATACAAATAAAAAAAACTTTGTTAAACACGCAGCAACATACACAATTCATAAAGCAAACAGCCGTACAACTGGGCTTTGAT
>JAYWCY010000108.1:0-2387 GCA_043780175.1 Chitinophagales bacterium | reverse complement strand
TTTTGTAGTATTAATACTACAAAAATCCTTTCACTAAAGCATATTTTGTAAGGTCTGCGTTAGATGCAAAATGCATTTTTTCTAAAATTCTGGTTCGGTAAGTGCTAATTGTATTAATGCTTAGCGATAGTACAACGGCTATATCAGATACTTTTTTTCCTTCTGCCAGCATTTTCATTACTTCAAATTCGCGGTTGGATAGTTGCTTGTGCAAAAGCTCAGTTGTATGTGTATCATTATTTTGCTCTACGAGTAAATCAATAATTTCTTGCGTAATATAGCGTTTGCCAGCAATAATAATTTTAATCGCTTTAATAAGTTCATCGGATGCACTTTCTTTGGTTAAATAGCCAGAAGCACCTGATTTTAAAGCCCTAACTGCATAATGCTCTGCAGCATGCATACTTAACATTAACACTGGAATTGTGGGAGTTTGCTCTTTAATTATTTTTATAATCTCTAATCCATTTCTTCCTGGCATAGAAATATCTGAAATAATAATATCCCATTTTTCTTTGTGTAGCATGTTTAGTAAAACAGTGCCATCTGCGGCCTCGCCTACTAACGCCTCTGGATACGCTTCAATAATTATCATTTTTAACCCTCGCCTCACCACACTGTGATCGTCGCCTATTAGTATTTTCATACACCCAAATTTAATCTAACGGAATCTTAATTGTTATACTTGTACCCAAGCCTGCATCACTTTTAATATCAAAGTTGCCATTTATCATTACCACACGCTCCTTCATCCCTAGTAAACCAAACGTTCTGCCAGATATTTTATTTTCAAAACCACTACCATTATCTGTAATAGAAAAAACAAGTGTATTTTCTACAACAATTAGCGATGCATTTACTTTCGTAGCATTAGCATGGCGAATAATATTGGTTAATGATTCTTGAAAAATTCTAAATAAATTAGATTTAATATCCATTGATACAACAATATCTTTTGCATCGTTTTTAAAATAACAAGTAATACTGGTACGTTTTTGAAATTCTTTTGCTTGCCATTCTAAAGCAGCATCAAGCCCTATATCGTCTAAAATACTAGGCCTCAGTTCTGAAGCAATACGCCTAACTGTAACAATAATAGCGTCAGTAATTTCCATTATAGAACTTAACTTATCACCCAATTCAGGCAATTGCTTTTCTATTTTACGCTTGGCGATACTAATATCCATTTTAAGGCCTGTAACTAGTTGCCCTAGTTCATCGTGAATTTCACGAGCAATATATTTACGTTCTTCCTCTCTTATTTTTTGCAAATGAGACGCTAGTTCTCTTAGCTGCAAGTGTGATGCAATTAGTTCATTTTCAGCCTTTTTGCGCTCGGTAATATCTACCAGCATGATATAAACAATATCTTTGGAAATACTAAATAAAAAGTTGAAATCTCGTACTTCACCATTTTTACACAAAATAGATGTTTCAATATTTGGAATAATGGCTAATTCGCCATTTCTGTAAGCTACAACGGTTTCTTGCCAGTGCCTGTAAAGTTTTTCTCTTATTGTGATATCAGGCTGGGTTTTGACATACCAATCTTTTAATGTTGGTATCTCACTATTGGTATAGCCTATTGATTCAACAAAATGCTTATTTAAAAATATCACTTCACCATCAATGTGGTGACTACCAATGGCTATTGGCATATTTTGAGCCAATGCCTTAAAGCGCTGCTCGCTTTCAAACAACTTTATTTCGGCCTGTTTTTTCTGGGTTATCTCATTTAAAATAGCATACACCAACTTGTTATGAACTGAAAAACTTATTTCAAATATTTTGTGTTCCCCATTTTTACAAACGATGGTTCTTTCTAATGGTGATATATTAAATTTAGGATTTACCCATTTGCTTTCTATTGCAGCTGTCCACTCTGTTCTTCCTTGTTCTGCGCTTTCCTCATCGGGATAATAAACAAAATGTGGCCAAGCTTGGGCACTCGCAACTTCTTCAAAACTGTATCCGCTTATATCAAGAAATTTCTTATTGATATATGTAATATTCATTTCTCTATCAAAGCTGCAAATTGAGATAGGCGTATTTTCTGCGATATTTTTAAACCGCTGTTCGCTTTCTATGAGCCTTTGCTCTGCTTTTTTAAGATTTGTAATATTTACACCATAACCAATTACCATTTCTACATTACCATCATTATTAATTATTGGGTACATGTTGCGCAAATGGTACTCGTCCCTGCCATGTTCGGTTAATAAAGATTCTTCCCATCCTTTTAATGCTTTTGTTGTTTTTACTTCATTAAATAATTTTCGTCTATCCTCTGCAATTTTTAAGGGTTTATTGCGGTAGTTACAGTAATCTTCATCTGTTTTACCTACCAACCATTTACGTAATTCCGCATCTTTTATACCTATCGGATT
>JAYWCY010000107.1:0-2994 GCA_043780175.1 Chitinophagales bacterium | reverse complement strand
TACCGTTATCAGTATTTCTGTGCTAATAATTATAGTTAATTACTTCTTTTTACATATAGGTGTTGGTGATAGTTTGATGAGAAGTATTGCTGTATTAGTTATCAGTTGCCCATGTGCGATGGGTATTGCGACGCCTGCTGCTATTGCAGTTGGGCTTGGCAGAGCTGCTAAATATGGTATCCTATACACCAAGACTGATAGTATGGAATTATTTGCACAGATTAAACAAATAGTGTTTGATAAAACAGGCACATTAACGTCTGGAAGTTTTAAGATTCAAGGGTACAAGTTTCAAGACATTAGAGAAGAGGATTTTAAAAAACTCGTTTATTCGCTAGAGAAATTTTCTAATCACCCAATTGCTAAAAGTATTACCACTGTCTGGAAAACACCAGAAGTATTGAGATGGCAAAAAATAGAAGAAATAAAGGGTCTTGGCATGAAAGCTAGTGATAAAGATGGCAATATATTCTGGATTGGTTCAGCTAAGATAGATACACACATTGTAGACACTAGCCACCATTTATACATCAAAAAAAATGATGACCTAATTGGCTGGATTGATATCGCTGACGAAATAAGGCCAGAAGCAAAAGCCATCATTAACTACTTTAAAGCCAAAGGCATTATAACCATATTGCTTAGTGGTGATAGCCTTGCAAAATGTGAGCAAGTTGCTACGGAACTTGGTATAGATCAAGTGATAGCAGAACAAACACCACAACAAAAACTAGATGTAGTAGAAACACTTTGCAAAACTGCCCCTACCGTTATGGTTGGTGATGGTATTAACGATGCACCTGCATTAGCCAAAGCCACAATTAGCGTAAGTTTAAGTGCGGCATCACAATTAGCTATACAAAGTGCATCGGTAGTATTAATGAACAATGGTTTACAAAAACTACCAATTGCCATGCAGCTTGGCAAGCATACCTACAATACCATTAAAGGCAATTTATTTTGGGCATTTTTCTATAATATAATTGCAATACCATTTGCAGCAATTGGATTATTTACTCCTACTGTTGGTGCATTATTAATGGGCTTAAGCGATGTCGTATTGGCATTAAATAGCTTACGTTTGAATTGGAAAAAGGTGACTGCGATTTAAGATATAATTTGAAATTTAGATTTTCCCTTTTCACATTTCACTCTAAACTATTTGGTTACACCACAACACATACTAGAACAATACTGGCAACACAACAATTTTCGTGGTGAGCAAGAAGCAATTATTACTGCCGTGCTTGCACGTAAAGATTGCCTAGCATTACTACCAACAGGTGGCGGCAAATCTATTTGCTTTCAAGTACCTACCATGTTAATGGACGGGCTTTGTTTAGTGATTTCACCATTGATTGCTTTAATGAAAGACCAAGTAGAAAACTTGCAAAAGCGAGGCATTCAAGCACTAGCCATACACAGCGGTATGAATTTTTACGAAGTAAAAGAAACACTTGAAAAAGCGGCAAATGGTAATTATAAATTTCTATACCTATCGCCTGAAAGGCTTGAAACCAATCTATTTAAAACCTATGTTCATACCATGCACATTTGCCTAATTGCGATAGATGAAGCACATTGTATAAGCCAATGGGGTTACGATTTTAGACCCGCGTATCTCAATATTAATAAGTTAAAAGAAGCGATAGGTCAAGTACCAATTATTGCCCTTACTGCATCTGCCACACCTGTAGTACAAGAAGACATTGTAAGTAAACTACAACTTGTAGACAGCTTAATTTTTAGGCAAAGTTTTGAAAGACCAAACCTGTCTTACTCTGTATTTAATATAGATAGTAAAATTAATAAAACTATCACCATTTTAACCAACGTACCTGGCAGCAGTATTGTGTATTGCAGAAATAGAAGCCAAACCAAAACAGTGGCGCATTTACTATCGTTGCAAAATATCTCGGTAGATTATTACCACGCGGGCTTAAACAATACCGAGCGAAATGAAAAGCAACAAAACTGGATTACTAATAAAACAAGAGTGATTGTTTGCACCAATGCTTTTGGCATGGGCATAGATAAGCCTGATGTGAGAACAGTGATTCATTATGATACGCCCGATTGCTTAGAAAATTATTATCAAGAAGCTGGCCGTGCTGGCAGAGATGGCAAAAAATCTTATGCAATTTTATTGTATACCAATACAGATGTAACTGGGCTGCAAGCACTGCCAGATATCCGTTTTCCAGTAATGTTTGATGTAAGAAGGGTGTACCAAGCTTTGGCTGATTTTTTACATATAGCTGTGGGTACAGGCGAAGGCATGTACTACGATTTCGATTTAATTAGCTTTACCAAAAATTTTAAGCTAAACATTATTTTAGTAATGGCAGTTCTAAAAGCACTAGAGCAAGAAGGTTATATTAGCTTTAACGAGTCGGTATTTTTACCTTCTAAAGTACAGTTTATAGCGCCAAAGAATATATTAAACGATATTGAGGAAAGTCACCCAACATTGGATACTGTAGTAAAATGCTTGTTGCGCAGTTACAGTGGCATTTTAGATAATAATACATCCATTAGCGAGAAACTAATTGCCAAATTAACGCGTCAATCGGATGTAGATGTAACAGCTATTTTAGTGCAATTACAAGCATATGGTATTATCCAATACACCCCACAAAAAGAAACCCCACAATTACACTACATCACTAACCGAGCACCTGCGCAATATTTAGTATTTAACCAAGTGGCTTATCAGCAACGTAAAAGTATTTACCAAGATCGTGTAGATGTAATGTTGCAATACTTACGGCTAAGTAACCACTGCCGCAGCCAATTTATTTCTGGCTATTTTGGTGATAAAGCCGCTAAAGATTGTGGCATTTGTGATACATGCCTTGCTAAGAAAAGTGATGGTTTAACTAAAGCAGAGTTTACTAACCTTGAGCAACAAATCTACCAACTATTGCAAGCAAGTAGAACGATTAGTACAAAAGAATTATTAATACAATTGAACCCTACAAACCAGCAAAAAAT
>JAYWCY010000106.1:0-2321 GCA_043780175.1 Chitinophagales bacterium | reverse complement strand
GAGGTCGTTCTGTTTCTACAGAAGGACCCTTTTTTTTCAAGGCAGTGCAAATGTATAGCTTGTTTTTCAATTACTGTTAATTTTCTTTAACATTTCCTTCCCCCTCATATAATTTTTGCTATTCAATCCTATTTTAAACTTTTTTTGCTTTTTTTTAAAGTTTAATTAAATAATTATCCATTGTTTTTTTGTGTTGGACATAATCAAAATATTTTATTGTAATTCAATGTTGGTGGGGCTTTCAAGTTTTTTTATTTGCTTTGGCATAATAAAAAATGGATTATATTGTTTACATGCGGTCGTTTACCGAATGTATATTTGTTCTACAAAGGAGTTAAGTGATTGAAAACGAAACACTTTGCAAAAGTCAAGCTGTGAATCAGCACAAAATTCTAATCTAAGTTTTTTTCATATGGCAAGCAATCGTTAGAGGTCGTTCTGTTTCTACAGAAGGACCCTTTTTTTGTATTTTACTTTCTCATTTGTATTCCAACTTTTTCGTTATTTAATATTCGGGATGCGATAACATGTAAGTACTAGTTGTATGGCACCTAAAATTTGTTAATTTTATGGTAACCTAAATACATTGAAATGGATAATGAGTTGCCAAAAGCAAATGGAGAATTACTGTTACAATTAGTGTCTACAAAAATGCCTTTTGGAAAATATAAGGATACCCTGATTTGTAATCTACCAGAATTTTATATTGAATGGTTTAAACGAAAGGGCTTTCCTAAAGGTAAAATTGGTGTGTTGCTTGAAACCATGTATGAAATAAATTTAAATGGGTTAAGGCAATTATTAGATCCGCTAAAGCGTAACTAATTATATTAATACACATTAAAGGACATAAAAAATCCGCTAATTTCAATTAGCGGATTTTTTATGTATGTGTTATATTTTTTGTTTAAGCCACAGCTAGTCTTACAAGTTCAGCAGCTTCGCTTAATTGGATAGCAGATTGAACTTTCAAGCCACTTTCATCAATTAATTTCTTAGCTTCTGTTGCATTTGTGCCTTGTAAACGTACGATAATTGGGATGTTGATATTGCCTAATTTATTGTAAGCTTCAATGACACCTGCAGCCACTCTATCGCAGCGTACAATACCACCAAAAATATTAATTAAGATAGCTTTTACATTCGGATCTTTCATAATAATTCTAAAACCAGCTTCTACAGTTTGCGCATTTGCAGTACCGCCTACGTCTAAGAAATTAGCAGGCTCGCCACCAGCTAGTTTAATCATATCCATAGTAGCCATCGCTAAGCCAGCACCATTTACCATACAACCTACATTGCCATCAAGCTTTACAAAGTTTAAGTTAAACTGACCAGCTTCTACTTCGGTAGGATCTTCTTCTGTCACATCACGTAATGCAGCAATATCTGGATGGCGCATTAATGCATTATCATCTAAGTTCATTTTACAATCCACCGCAATCATTTTATCATCACTTGTTTTAAAGAAGGGATTGATTTCGATCATACTTGCATCTAAACCTACATATGCATTGTATAAATTAGTGACAAACTTTACGCAACTTTTAAATGATTCGCCTTTTAAACCAAAATTAAAAGCAATTTTTCGTGCTTGAAACGGCAATAAACCACCCCCTGGGTGTACTAATTCTTTAAATATTTTCTCAGGTGTATTATGTGCCACTTCTTCAATATCCATACCGCCTTCGGTGCTGTACATAATTACATTTTGACCTTTGGTACGGTCAAGTAAAATACTTAGATAAAGTTCTTTAGTAGGGTTGGGGCCTTCGTAATAAACATCTTGTGCTACTAAAATTTTGTTTACTTTTTTACCTGCTTCACCAGTTTGTATTGTTACAAGGGTACCACCTAAAATACCGTTTGCAAAACTTGAAATATCTTCTACACTTTTACCAACTTTTACACCATTCATGCCTGTTTCAATCACCTTTCCTTTGCCACGACCACCAGCATGAATTTGCGCTTTTACAACTGCAAATTTATTACCAGTTTGTGTTTTTATTTGACGGTAAGCTTCTTCAGCAGCGGCAACTGTTTCAACAGCGATACCTTCTTGAACAGGAACATTATATTTTTTCAATAATTCCTTTGCTTGATACTCGTGTAGGTTCATATCGTTAAAAAATTTTGGCGAAGATAAGTGAAACAGCTATTGACAAAAATGAATTACGGTTGATTTAAAAAGAAATATTTACGCCAACGTTATCGCTAAATAATATGCCTGTTGTTTACAGTACCATAAATAAAAAGAGCTAGCAAATTTTGCTAGCTCTTTAACTATTTTAGTGATGTACTTTACCTGTAAACTTGTGGTA
>JAYWCY010000105.1:0-2955 GCA_043780175.1 Chitinophagales bacterium | reverse complement strand
CTGTAACACCTACTTGTAATTTAAATGCAGGCTTTACAATCAATAATAATAGACAGTGTGTTACCGATAACCAATTTGTATTTTCCAATACAAGCACTGGCGGTACTGCACCATTTAGTTATCTATGGGATTTAAATGATGGTAGTTATGCTTCAAGTAAAGATGTAACTAAAACTTATGCAAACTATGGTGAGCATGATGTAACATTGAAAGTAACAGATGCCAATGGTTGTGTAAGTAATGCAAATGCTCAGCAGCTATACATTGGTGCTAAGCCACACGCTTCATTTAGTATTTTAACCAATACTGTTAGTGGTTATAGCACTACCTGCATCAGTTCTAGCACTATCGTTTTAGGTACGATGAATTATATGTGGGATTTGGGTAATGGTCAAACATCAACTTTGGTAAACCCAACTACTACGTATACCGCTGCTGCAGCTACACCTTATACTATTAAATTAGTAGTAAGTGGTTGGGGTACTTGTAAAGACACGGCTACTCAAACGTATACACAGTATTCTATTGCTAGTGTAAGCGTATATCCTAACCCTGTAATGGATGCGGTGCAAGTCAGCTTTAGAGCTGCTTCTGCAACATCTACCACTATTAAGATTGTAGATTTACAAGGTAGGGTATTACAAGTACAAACGGTAATGCCAATATCTACAGGTGCTAGTGTAACTGCAACCTTAGATACGCGAGGGTTACAAAACGGTACTTATGTTGTCTACATTTCAGATGTACAGAATGGCTTATTAGCTACTAAAACCATACTTAAACAATAACAACTAAGTTACAAATACTCTTAAACAAAAAGGTTGGCAACGAAAGTTACCAACCTTTTTGTTTATGAGCGGTTTAAGAATAGAAATTGAAGTACAAAAAAATGACCGCATCACCGCTAGCTAGTACGCGTCAATATTCGTTAAATAGTTGTACAAATAAATAGAGTAGAATGAGTAATTAATTAAAGAGATACAAAATAATTTGTAAGAGATACCCATCCATCTCTCGAGTAAGCGTGTAAGTAGTATCTTAATAACTTATTTTCTTATGCAATAGGTATGATGATGATAAAATGATTTTCATTTTGATTTACAGCTTCATAATGCAATACACCTTTATGCAATTCAATTATTTTATTTACAATAGATAAACCTAGGCCATAACCTTTTTTAGAAGAGGCATTTTTACCTCTAAAGAATGGTATTTTTATTTTATCTATTTCTGATAATGTGATTTGTGTACCATTATTTATAATCGTTATTTTTATATGTGGTTCAATAGTTTTTATAACAATGGTAACTTTTTTATCACTCGAATATATGTAAGCATTTTTTATAAGATTTCTGAGAGCCGATTTCAATAGTGTATCATTTGCAAGCACTAGTAAATCAGATTCAGAATCAGGAATGGTTTCAAAATTTAAACTAATTTGAATGTCTTCAAACATTCTATTACAAGTAGCTACTGTTTCATATAATAATTCATCTATGCGTATAGACGGCCAAGTATTTGGCGCGTTTATTTTATCATATTGAGAAATTAATAGTAGCGAGTTGGTTAGTTCAATAAGATTGGTTTGATCTTCTTTTAATGAATTGAGTACTTTTTTATAACCCTCAATGTCTAAATTTCTGTTCAAGGCCGCTTCAGTTTGCGATAGCATGGTAGCCAATGGTGTTCTTAATTCATGTGATGCATTTTGCACGAATGTTTTTTGCGTTTCAAAAGCGTTATTAAGCCTAGATAATAATGCATTAAAATTTCTAGCAATCATATTTATTTCACTCTTACCCTTGCCTTCATCTACTTTTTTGGTAAGGTTTTGTGCTGTGGTAGCATCTATTTGGTTACTTAATTTTACCAATGGCTTAAAAGCTTGCTGTATAAAAAAGAAAGTAATAATAATAAATACCAGCAATGCTGTGCAAAAAACAAAAATAAGTATATATAATAAATTTTGTTGTTTTTTAAAGCCCACTTTGTCTATGGCGCTTACAAAAATATACGTATCATTTTCTTCCGAATACTGAGCAACTGTTTCTATTACACCCAATTTTAAAAAGTATAATTTTTTTCTTTTAATTATTTTTAATAAGGTGTCATTATTTAAAAATTCGGGTTTATAATTAGTAGGTAATTTAAAAACCAATTGGCCGGCGCTATTTACAATAACAACTTTTTCCTCACTTAAATTATTAGAATTTAGTTTATAAGCTACATCTAAGTAAAGAGAATCGGTAAGAGAAATTAAATTTAATTCGCTGTACAGGGTGTTTGACTCGCTAAGTAGTCTTTGGTTAAAATCGGCCTCTTTATAATTTTTATAAAGAAAAAAAATACTTAAACATGAGATTAGAAGAATGCCCGCTATAAAAAGATTAAATATCAGTGCATACTTTAGTTTTAGATTCATAAAACAGCATCTATTTTATAAAATATCCAAAACCTGGTTTTGTATGTATCATTTTTTCTTCATAAGGCTTATCTATTTTATTTCGTAAAAAACTAATATAAACCTCAATGGTGTTGGTGCCAGTATCAAAACTTAAATCCCAAACCTTATTGAGTATTTCTTGTTTAGATATTACTTTGCCTCTATTTCTTGCAAGTAGTAACAATAATGCAAATTCTTTAGCCGTAAGGGGAATGTGTATACCATTTCTATAAACCGATTTTACTGCCAGATCAATCATTAAATCGTCAATAACAATTTTTTCAGTTCCATCTTCTAAGTTTTCGGCTCTTTTTAAAAACACTTTTATTCTAGCAAAAAGTTCATTAAAATGAAAAGGTTTTACTATGTAATCATCTGCACCAATGTTAAATGCATCTACTTTATCATTAATTTCACCTAGGGCCGATAATATGATAATTGGTATTTTTTTATTACTTAACCTAAATTCTTTGCAAAGCGCTAACCCATTTTTATACGGAATATTGATATCT
>JAYWCY010000104.1:0-2784 GCA_043780175.1 Chitinophagales bacterium | reverse complement strand
AATAATGCAAAAATTTCTAATATTTTTCATAACTGTGGCAAAGATAATGGTAGAAATAAGAAAATAGTGACTAAGCAAAAGCAAAAAACATGGCCACTATTTTTAACAAAATCAATCGAGATTGCTATATTCACGCAACAAAACTAAATACTGCATTTTATGGACGAGATTATTGATTTTCTAGCCAATAATACTATTATCATAGCTATTGTAGGACTGATCCTATTATTACTTAAAATAATTGTGGTAATACTTTTAATTAAAACAAAAAAACCCAGTGTTGAGCTTACAAAAAAATCTTTTAACAGTGTTTTTAATAAGACTTACGACAGAGACGACATTAAAAAAAGTAGAGATGCCAAAAGAGTTTTCTACAAAAAATTAAATAATTCATTTAAAATAATTGCTTATGTATGGTTGGTCGTCTTTTGCTTTTCACTATTTCTTCGTTTTGCGGCATTAGGAAACAATGGTGAGATGCCAATTGAAAACAATCGTCCAGCACCAACTAATACTGAACAATAATTAGGGTTTTCTCATAAGGGATAGTAACCAGTACCAATCATTTTTACGAAAAAAATAGAGCTCGCTTAAATCACAACCAGTTATTTTTTTAAACTGATACACTGCATAAACAAAATTTACGAAGTACGCAATACTACTTACTAGTGCCGCCGCGTAAATGCCATATTTGGGTATTAAAATAAAGTCGCCTAAGAGTATTACCAATAACGCAAGCATTGCACCAATAAAATTGTATTTTGATTGTTGTTTTCCTGAAAAAAAAGACAATAAAATTACAAGCATCGACAAGCATAATATACCTGGTACTAGTAGTAAAACAGGTGCATAAATATTATTAAATGTATTACCGAATATAAAAGGTAACAGCCATTTACCAGCTAACAATAGTAGTAAAAATATTAAGATAAAAAACTGTATCATCAATCTAAATAGTATTAAGATCTCCTTACTCAATTGATCTGTATTTACCATACTAGCAGTTTGCGGAAACACTGCAGCAGCAAGTACCTGCGGTACCACTAGCAACAACTGACCAAGTTTTGATGCTTGAATATAATTACCCAAATTGGCTGCACTACAATACCTTTCTACAAACCAATAATCAATACGGTACACTAAAAACAATACTAAATTACCGCCAAAGGCTATAGACGCATATTTAAGCAGTTGCTTTATTTGGTGCATACTAAGTAACTCTGCACTTAAATGGCTCGCATTTTTAATAAAAAATAAAACCGCCATTAATACACCTTGGCTACAAACTAGATAACAATAGCTACTAAAAACAATATTTAAAGGGGGATTTTTAGTGGTAAAAAAGATGATATAACATATATAACATACATTCGTGACAAATAGTACAATATTAGGAAGTACGACGTTTTTATTGGCATAAAACAAGGCAACATAAAAAAGGGTTAATAATGCACCAAATATAAAATTTGCACCAAAAAACACCAATGAACTAGTTGTAATTTGAGTAGTTATAAAAAAAAACTTAAAAAGTAAATACAAGAAAGGTATTAATAAGCAGGTGCTAATAATAACCCATAGTAATGCAAATATGGCTAAGGCCTTTTTGGGCATTCCTGATGACGCTGAAAAATAAGCAATGCCACTATCGATATTAAAACTGCCTACAACAATAATAAAACTAAAAATATTAATGATAAAATACAGCCAGCCACTCACCTCGGCCTGCAACAACCTGCTTAACACAACATTTAAAGCAAAAACTGTTATAAGATAAAGACCTCGCCAAATAAGACTTTGACGTAAAAACTGCTTAAACTGCATTTATTAATATAATTAGTAGCAGCTAAAATACGATATTCACATACCAATACTATCGCAAAAAAATATGGCATTACTTACACATTTTAATCGCAAAGCAAAAGCTGAAACAGAAACTGGTTTAGGCACTAATGTAAATTACAATGGTGGTAGATTTTTTAATAAAGATGGCTCTGCAAATATTGAAACACATGGCATGAATTTCTTCAGTCGTTTTAATATTTACCACACGTTATTATCACTACCAAACTGGAAGTTTCTACTCATTATCATGCTGTCTTTTATAGGCATTAATCTATTATTTGCATGCATGTACCTAACTATTGGCATCAACCATTTAGCCGGTTTAGTAGCAACAACCAATCCTGAAAAATTTGGCGAAGCCTTTTTCTTTAGTGCCCAAACATTTACTACCGTTGGTTATGGCCGTATTAACCCTATTGGCTTTGCCGCCAGCTTTACAGCATCGTTAGAAGCGCTCATTGGCTTGATGAGTTTCGCCTTAATTACAGGTTTATTGTATGGTCGTTTTGCAAGGCCTAGTGCATATATTAAATACAGCCAAAATGCGTTATTTACACCGTTTCGTGATGGTATTGCGTTTATGTTTCGGATAGTACCTTATACAAAAAATTTATTGGTAAATGTAGAAGCAAGAGTAACGATGAGTATGCAAATATTAGATGTGGATGGCAGTAAAAAGAACAAATTTTTTAACCTGCCTTTAGATATTGCCAAAGCCAATAGCTTGGTTAGTAACTGGACAATTGTGCATGTAATTAACGAAGAAAGCCCTTTTTACAACTTATCAAAAGAAGATATTGAGAATGGCAATGTAGAAATATTGGTGCTTATTCAAGGTTTTGATGAAAGTTTTGCCAATACGGTTATTTCTCGTGGCTCTTACATTGCAAGTGAGTTTGTACATGGTGCTAAATTTTTACCCATGTACCATCCAAACGCAAC
>JAYWCY010000103.1:0-5965 GCA_043780175.1 Chitinophagales bacterium | reverse complement strand
AAACAGTGTTAATGCAGGGATTAAAGAAGGGGCGAAAGATATGGGTATAGATTTAAGCACACCGGGGTTTTATACATTTGTAATGAACGACGTTGCTTATACTGATACAAAGTTCTTTATAGGAAGAACAGGTGCCGCTCCCGTAACTGTTGTAAGAGCTTCACAAGTTATTAATGGCAACAAGTCTATCACGGTAAACATAACAACAAGCGCTACACCATCAACAGGCGAAGGTATTTATCTACGTTACGTAACAGGGGCTGCTAGTGATTTTTCTGGCACAACAGCAACTTCCATAATGGCTGCTTCTGGTAGTGGAACAAGTTATACAGCAACGATACCAGCACCAGCTACGTCAACAACTATTCAATATTATATTTTTACAAGTACAGCTACGGGTTTAGCGGCAGCTGCAGAATCAGATAAATCTTTATCAGTTATTCGCTATGATGATAATGCAGGAGCAAATTATAGCACAGCAATCGTATTGCCAATTGGGCTACAGTACTTTAACGGAGTAGCTAACAACGAGGCAATAAATTTAAATTGGAAAACAAGCATTGAAATAAATGCGAGTAATTTTGATATTGAAAAATTAAATAGTACGACTTGGACTAAAATAGGCACTGTTGCTGCAGCAAATATTAGTGGCAGTACTTACGCGTTTACAGATAATGCGGTATCAAATGGTAGTAACACGTACCGCTTAAAGCTGGTAGACACAGACGGTAAATTAAGCTATTCAAATGTTATTTCTGTAAATGCTTCTGTAACCAGTGGTTTTAAATTATATCCAACATTGGTAAATGGCAACAGTATTAATGTTGTTTTTAATGAGCAGAAAGCTGGAAGAGCAATTATTAAAGTAACATCGTTAAATGGTAAGGTATTGCAACAAAATACTGTAACAGTAAATGAAGGTAATACAGTAATGCAACAAACATTACCATTGCTTGCAAAAGGTAATTATATAGTAACCGTAAATACAGCACAAGCACAAAAAACGTTTACCATTTTAGTTCAATAAATCAATCTATATCTCTAATAACTAAAGCCAATACGACTGTATTGGCTTTTTTATTAGTGCGTTAATAATTTTAAACGGCACTATATTTTAATTTCATTCCTTAAATTCGCCACATTCAAAAAACAAATAACCATGCAGGAAGAGGTAGATTTTATATTAGATGATGCGGCAGACACAATGCAAAAAGCGATTAACCACCTAGAAACAGAATTGGTAAAGGTACGTGCTGGTAAGGCATCGCCAAGTATGCTAGATGGTATTACTGTTGAATATTACGGTGCACCGACATTAATAAATCAGGTGGCTAATGTAACAGTGCAAGATGCTAGAACATTAACCATTCAACCTTGGGAAAAAGCAATGTTACCCAAAATTGATAGAGCAATAATGGGTGCAAATATTGGCGTAACACCACAAAATGACGGTGTATTAATTCGTTTGTTTATGCCACCATTAACCGAAGAAAGAAGAAAAGAATTGTTTAAAAAAGCCACAGCAGAAGGCGAACAGGCAAAGGTTGCCATCAGAAATATTCGGCGAGATGCTATTGAGCAATTTAAAAAACTACAAAAAGATGGCTTAAGCGAAGATGCTGCTAAAGATGCCGAAAAAGCAACGCAAGATTTAACAGATAAGCACATTGCGTTAATAGAAAAGCATTTGGTTGTTAAAGAAAAAGAAATGATGACGATATAATCGGTCAACCGTCGACTGCATTACACACTCAAGGGTGAACCATGACAAAAAAACAACGCTATGAAGCGGTTTTAACCTATTTTGAAACTGCGGTAGCCAATCCCGAAACAGAATTATTGTACGATAACCCCTACCAACTACTAGTTTCGGTTATTCTGTCTGCACAATGTACCGATGTGAGAGTAAACCTTACCACACCAGCTATTTTCAAGCAGTATCCCACACCTGTGGAATTATCGAAAGCCACTTTTGAGGAGCTGTTTCCATTAATACGAAGTATTTCTTATCCAAATAATAAAACCAAACACTTAATTGGTATGGCGAATATGCTATTGGATAAGTTTAATGGTGAAGTGCCAATGACAGTAGACGAGTTAGTGCAGTTGCCTGGCGTAGGAAGAAAAACAGCCAATGTAGTAACGAGTGTGATAGATGAACAGCCAAACATGGCAGTAGATACGCATGTGTTTAGGGTTAGTGCAAGATTGGGATTAACCACCAAGGCCACCACACCACTAGCGGCAGAAAAACAATTAATTAAATACATACCTACCCAATTGGTTCATAAAGCGCACCATTGGTTGATTTTACATGGCAGATACACTTGCACTGCGCGTAGCCCAAAATGCAGTAAATGTGGGCTAACAGCTATTTGCCCTTACTTTAAAAAGCAACAAAAGAAATTGGGCGTAACCTTTTAGTATTGCCACAATGGTACAGAGACACAGAGCAAAGATTTATTGATGAATCTTCTGCGACGCTGTACTTTGATGCCAAGAAATCATTAATAGCTACTATCTGGTACATTGATAAAATTAGCCTTACCACTATTGACGCTGCCTACTTTGTTTAGCGTAAACCATTTAAAGTTTTGATCTGCCACTAAACCCTGCTGTCCAGTAATTTTTTGTTGCCCATATTTATAAATGGTAGCAGGCTTATCTGTATAAAAAGTCCCTGTAAGTTGATTCCACCAAAGTTCATCGCACCAAAGCGTATCTTTATTGCGGTTAAAAACCAGAACACTATCTCTTAAAAATATTTTATTGTCATTTTCTAAATACTTGCCATATTTAGCATTCAGTTGGCTTTGTACGGTTGCCAACGTATCGTAAAAATCTACATGTAAGCTTTTAGGAAACTCAATTTTACCACTATCGTTTGTATAGCGAAATAATACTGGTGCAAGCAATCTGGCTTTTATTTTTCCATCGTTGCTAAGATAGCTTTCTATATTTTTTCCTTCTTCAATACCAGGATTGTGCTTGCCCAAGTCTTTTACCTCCTGCACGTCATTTTCGCAAGCAAAAAAACAAAATGACAAGAGTAGAGATAATGGTAAATGTTTTTTATAATTAATCATTTTAGATACATAATTTTTAACTTCTGGTCCCAACCCCTAGTTCGCTTCGGAAATAGCATATAAACCAGTGTATAGCAAATGCGC
This sequence comes from Chitinophagales bacterium, assembly GCA_043780175.1. Classification (GTDB taxonomy): domain Bacteria; phylum Bacteroidota; class Bacteroidia; order Chitinophagales; family Chitinophagaceae; genus Parasediminibacterium. The sequence goes on along the minus strand of JAYWCY010000103.1, from coordinate 2,795 downwards.
ATCGGCAAATATCTTGTTTTTAAGGTGTGGAATAAAAAAGTCCATATCGCCACCGGTTAATTGTACGTTAAGATGGTTGTATTTTTCTCTATAAGCTTCAATGATACCATCAATTTCTTTTGCCATACCCAAGATAACACCGCTTTGTAAGTTGGTTTTAGTATCGTAGCCAACTAATGGAAGATTATGATCTGCCTTTACCAAAGGTAAGAAAGCTGTTTGTTCATGCATGGCCTTAAAGCGCATATGCATTCCTGGCGAAATGCTGCCACCTAAAAATTGATGGTATTTGTTGGTAAAATTATAAGTAATACAGCTGCCCAAACCAATGGTAAGATTATGTGTATGAGGAAATAAATACACAGCAGCAGCGCACAAAGCTAATCTGTCTGCACCAATGGTTTCCGGCTTGCCCACAGGTGTTGTTATAGATAATTTACTTGTATGGCTAAGTTTATGAAATTTTGTGGCAGCGGCAAGCAGCGGCTCAATAGCATCGTTATGATTTATAACAGATGATAAGAGGCTTTTTGTAGGTTGGTATTGCTGAATAAGCTGGGTAATCGTATCCACGCTATCATTTTCTAGTACCAACAATTCTTGCAAATGATTATTTGCAAAAACCGCACATTTTAATCTCGTATTGCCAAAATCAAAGCAAAGTGTAGTAGACATAGCTAATAAATGGATGTAAAAATATAGATTAACCGCTGATAGAAATCATTTGAGTGATTGACATTATTTTTTGAAGCAATATTTTTGAACATTAATAATCTTGGCAAATCATAAGTATCATTTCTATCAGCGGTTATCTTTTTCCCAATGCGGCATTTTCTCTTTCACATTTCGTAAGCACCTACTTTTGCACCCAAGTAATTTCGCACACTATATTTTGGCTCATCAGCAACTTCATATCGCATTAGTAGGTAACCCCAATAGCGGCAAAACGTCGTTGTTTAATGCATTAACAGGTTTAAACCAAAAAGTAGGCAACTTCCCAGGTGTTACAGTTGATAAAAAAACAGGCTTTACCACACTTGAAGATGGTACACAGCCCGAGCTGATAGATTTGCCTGGCACATATAGTTTGTACCCTAGAAGAGCCGATGAATGGGTAAGTTATAAGGTGTTAATGGATGCAGATGATATAAAGCCCAACCTAATTTTATTAGTTGCGGATGCTAGTAATTTGAAAAGAAACCTACTTTTTTGTAGTCAAATGATAGATTTAAAGCTACCTATTGTTGTGGCACTCACCATGAACGATTTAGCTGAAAAAAAAGATATTCAAATTAATGTTTCTGGTTTAGAAACAGAATTAGGTGTACCCATTGTATTGGTAAATCCGAGAAAAAATAAAGGCCTAGTAGAACTAAAAAAAGCATTGAGTTTAGTGGGTAAATCCATCAATAAAATACAACCAAGAGATTTTATTGATAATAAAAACCTTGCATCAGCATCAATTGATGCGCTACAACGATTACAACCACTTTTAAGTGATTATGCAGCCATCCATTATTTGATTAACCACGAAAGTTTTCCGTTGACTGCGCAATTGCAACGCGATATAGAGCAGATTGAAATTGAAACAAAATTCAATTCAACAAAAACACAGGCCGAAGAAATTATGCAGCGTTACCAGCGCATAAAAGTAATTATGCAGCAAAATGTAATAGAGCCAGATCCACTTGAGAAAAAGCTTTTTACAGAAAAACTGGATAATATTTTATTACACCGAAGGTGGGGTTACGTTATTTTAATGGCAGTATTGTTTTTATTGTTTCAAAGTATTTTCTGGTTGGCTAAGTTTCCGATGAATGGTATTGAGTGGACATTTCAGCAAATAAGCGCTTGGTTAAATACAAGCTTGCCACAATCCTGGTGGAGCGAACTGTTGATTAATGGTTTTGTAGCCGGTTTGGGAGGGATTGTCATTTTTGTGCCACAAATAATGATTTTATTTGGGCTAATTACTCTACTTGAAGATACTGGTTATATGGCTCGCATTAGTTTTTTAAGCGATAGGATAATGCGTAAGGTAGGCCTTAATGGCAAAAGCGTCATGCCCATGATTAGTGGCTTTGCTTGCGCCGTACCAGCCATAATGAGTGCGAGGAATATCGAGAACAAAAAAGAGCGCTTACTCACAATATTGGTAACACCATTAATGAGTTGTAGTGCTAGATTACCCGTATATACCATTTTAATTGCATTGGTAATTGATGATAAATATTATTTTGGTTTCTTAAGCTTGCAAGGGTTGGTTATGATGGGTTTATATTTCTTAGGAACTTTTATGGCATTAATTGTAAGCTATGTGGCCAAATGGTTTATACATATACAAGAGAAAAGTTTCTTTATTTTAGAGCTACCAGTGTATCGGGCACCTCGTTGGAAAAATGCAGGTATTACAATGGTTGAAAAAGCCAAAATATTTGTGACCGATGCAGGCAAAGTGATTATGCTAATAAGCTTGCTACTTTGGTTTTTAAGTGCTTTTGGGCCAGATGATAGAATACAAGCAGTGACAAATAAATATGCTGCACTTATTAGCCAGCAGCCAGACCAAAAAGACGCATTAAATAAACAATTATCTTCAGAAAAGTTACAAGCATCTTACGCTGGAATTTTAGGTAAAGCGATTGAGCCAGCAATAGAACCACTAGGCTACGATTGGAAAATTGGCATTGCTTTAATTACATCATTTGCTGCAAGAGAAGTATTTGTAGGTACTATGGCTACCTTATACAGTGTTGAGGAAGATGATAGTAACACTTCATTAAGAGAAAAAATGC
>JAYWCY010000102.1:0-7894 GCA_043780175.1 Chitinophagales bacterium | reverse complement strand
GCATGTACATGAACCAATACGATAACCTAGCAAATCGTCAAGCGCATTATGAAAGCACTGGCCCTGAAATTTGGGCGCAAACCGAAGGGAAAATTACCCATTTGGTGTGTACTGCTGGTACTGGTGGTACGATTACTGGCACGGCTATGTATTTGAAAGAAAAGAATCCTAATATTAAAATATGGGCGGTAGATGTATATGGCTCGTTATTAACCAATTATTTTAAAACTGGTAATATCGATATGAGTTTTGTGCATCCATATATTTCTGAAGGATTTGGTGAAGACTTTGTGCCGCAGAATTATGATATGCGTGTGATAGATGAATTTGTACAAGTAACCGATAAAGATGGCGCTGTGATGGCTAGAAAAATAGCCAAAGAAGAAGGTTTGTTTTGCGGTTATAGTGCTGGTAGCTGCATACAAGGTTTACTGCAATTGAAAGATAGTTTAACCAAAGATGATGTGGTGGTTTGTATTTTTCACGACCATGGCAGCCGATATGTAGGTAAAATTTATAACGACCAATGGATGATGGAACGCGGCTTTTTAGAAGTAAAAACTTTTAAAGACATTGTAAATGGTAGGGTTGGTAAAAAATTAATTACGGTAGAGCCAACAAATACAGTTGCCGAAGCAGTAGAACTCATGAAAAAATACGACATAGAACAAATACCTGTGATGCTTCATAACGAATTGGTAGGCAGTTTAAGTGAAGGTGGTTTGTTTCAAAAAATATTTAGCAACCCAGAAATTAAATACGCTACAGTAGAAAGTGTGATGGAAGCAGCACCTTCCATTGTAGATTTTGCCACTCCTGTTGAAAAACTTGGCAGCTTAATTACAAAAGAAAATGGTGCAGTATTAGCCAAAGATGATAGTGGCAATTATCATATTGTTACCAAGTATGATGTGATACAGAGTTTGGCGAAGTAAGGATTAAAGACTGTGGACAGGTTTCTGAAAGTATTTAAAAGTTAGTAGTGGATATAAAAGACTTTATTTCTATACTTTTAAATAAGTTTAAAATTTGGTTTAAATAATGATAGAAAAGTAATATAATGGTCGATATTAGCATTGCAACGATACTGAATTTACGTAGTTGAATACTTTTATATTTATTACTCTTTATGTTTTGCTTCTTTATTGCAAAAGCAATACAAGCAATTCGTTATCAACAATTTCTGGAAAATGAAAAATGATAAAACAATTATCTTCAAATTATCAAATCTCAGCAGTTTGAGAGAACTACAATATTGAGGAAAGAAAAGGGCCTGACTTTACATTTTATTATTTATTTCCTAGTGATACAAGAAAAGAATTGTTTGGTAACGGGGGAATATATTTCGGGGATTTCCTCAAAGAATTCAACCTGATAGAGACAAAAAACTTCTAAAAGACAGCTTGATAAATGGTAATATTTAGGAAAAAAGGTTACGTGGTCGATATTTGATTATGGTAATACAATATCTGCAGAGACTATTTTATAACTTGGGGATTATTATAAGGTTTCAGTTTTTGATAATAGACACATTTACTCATATATATAATTTAATAAAAGCATTAGAATATTTAAAGCCTAACAAATAAAATCGACGTTTTTTCCTGATTGATTATACGTTTACTCAAAAACAAATCTCTTAGATTTTTTAGATACAAATCTTACCCAAATCGGGTTTCAAAACCTGATTGATAAGATTTCTATCCTTAGCATTCTGTGCTTGCAACCAAATCACTCAAAAGCACCCGTTTTATTCAGCAACCCAAATAAATTGTTCATTTTTTTGCCCGAAGCTTCTTCAAATGCAGCTTTTAAATCGTCTGGTTGTGGATGTTTAAATTTCCATTTATCAAAGTAAATATGAAAGGCTTTGTCTACCACCTCTCTTGATGTTGAAGCTTCTATAATATACATCCATAATGCAGCTTTTACATAAGAAACTAAGCCATAATCTTGGCTATTGGCAAATTTATCTGCAGGTGTTTCTATAGCTGGTTCCATAGGTATTCTAGATAAACCCATATACACTGCCGCTAAAAAATCTTCGGCATTTTTATCTTTCAATGCAGGTGGCAAAGAGCTGCCAAAAATTGAGTTAACACGGTATTTTTCGGCTTCGTATCTAAATTGAAAATAAGAGTTTAAGCCCTCATCTTGCCAAGTATGTACACGTTCGTTAGTACCTAACATACTCATAAACCAATTGTGTCCTACCTCATGTGCAATCACACCATCAAGCGTTTCTTTTTTAGCGTCAGGGCTAGTAATCAACGTAATAGTTGGATATTCCATACCGCCACTAGAATTATTTTTAGGGCCTTCAATAGCTTGTACGACTGGATAATCATACTCACCAATCCATTGGCTGTATCTTCTTGTACCGTCTTTTACATAATCAATACTATTTACCCAAAGTGTATTTTTCTTATTGTGATAATATGTAAATGCATCTATAATTTTACCAGAGGCAAGCTGTACTGTATCGTATTGTACCACCAAGTCTTTATCGGCAAACCAAGCAAAATCTGGCACATTATCTTGTATATAGGTCAATGTTTTAGTTGCATTTGTTTTATCGGCTTTGTATAGTTGCGGTTTATTGCTTCTAATTAGAGTATTTGCCTTACCAATAGTTTTGTATTGGTCAAGCTCAGTAGGAGTTTGCAACACACCTGTAGCACCAATTATATAGTCAGATGGAACAGTAATATTTACCTTGTAAGTACCATATTCACTATAAAACTCACCATAATCTAAGTAAGGAAATTGATGCCAGCCATCTTTATCAAACACTGCCGGTTTAGGATACCATTGGCAAGCCATTATTTGATTATCTACAAAGCCAGAACGGGAAAAGTACGAAGGTAATTGCACTTTAAAAGGCGTTGTAATGGTGATAGAATCTCCTGGTTTTAAAGGTTCTAGCAGTACTAATTTTATAATATCAATGTAAGTTGCATTAGGATGAGGCTGTGTTGCAGCCGGTTTGCCATTTATACTAAATGCCAAACCATCTATATAGCCAAAGCTTATTTTCTCGAGCTTTTTCTTGCGGTCTTCATCTGCATTTAACTGCTGAAACAAGGCGGTATTCATATTTTTATAAGCATTTGGCCAAATATGAAACCAAATGAAATTTAATGTTTCTGGTGAATTATTTTTGTAAATAATGGTTTCAGATACAGTTAAGCTCTTTTCTGTATCGTTTAATATAACATCAATATTATATTTCAAATCTTGCTGCCAATATGCTAATTGCGCAAAACCCTTTGCTTGTAGTAGCAAAAAAATCATCAATAGCTTCTTCATATATAATTTTTAAATGAAAATAATAGTTTTGTAATTCAATATTAAAAAAATCTACCACTTTTTCAATTGTCCCTGTTTAAATGACCACCCTGGTGTTTTAATTTCTAAATCTTTAGTGCTATACCAAGGGCTTAGTATTGGAATGTTTAAATTTTTAACTATATGCACACTTTGCGCAGGCATAAAACTTTGTGCCAGTAAAAATATTTTTTCACCAGTTGCTTTGTTTATGGCTACATCTACTACCAACATGGCATGGCCTGGTGTACCGCCTTTTATAAACGCATTGCCAATGTTTAAGTCAGTATAATTTACTAATGGTTTTAATTGTTCCTCTAGGTTGTATGTACCATAATTAATAAATACTTGTTCTAAAAATTCAAGTAAACATTCGTGGCTAAAGCAATATCTTTTACTTGCAAATGTGTTAAAATCAAACACGGTTTTACCAGCATTAAATATAATTTTATGGTATTCTTTTCTTGCAAAATGATACTCAGCTTTTAGCCTTACCACAGCATCTGCACATTGTTGTAAGTTTTTTGTACCAATAGAAATATCTAAAACTGCAGCATGTAATAGTTGATTAGATTTTAAGCTACCATCGTATAAATACACTTTGTTATTAGGTTGCAAGGGAAAATGTTGTAGCCAGTATTCGTAGCTGTTATTATTTACTATTACTCGTTCAAAGCCTTTAGGTAAAGCTATTTCAGCAATTTGTGTAGGTTTCGCAACAGTGCTATTTGGTTGAGAAGATATTTGACAATTAATGGCAGGCGCAATTAAACAATTTACAATTGTTAAAAGCAAAAATGGCTTCATGCAGTTGATTTTTTTAGTAGATGATGAAACGTAATCATTCCATAAAACAGTACTGCTTATCTTTAGTTAATGTTTGAAAGTATAGACCAACTTGGCAGAAAACACAGCTTTAATAACACACCAAAACGCATTGTGTCCTTAGTGCCTTCGCAAACAGAATTGTTGCATCATTTAGGCTTAGACAATGAAGTGGTAGGCATTACAAAATTTTGTGTTCACCCAAATGAATGGTTTAAAACTAAAACGCGAATTGGCGGCACTAAAAATGTAAATCTTGAAGCTATAAAAGCGTTACAGCCGGATTTAATTATTGCCAACAAAGAAGAAAATATAAAGGAGCAAATTGAAACGCTTGAAGCCATTGCACCAGTTTGGGTAAGCGATATTAATAATTTAGAAGATGCGTTAAAAATGATTGATGCAGTTGGAAAGCTTACCAATACTTCTGTAAAAGCCCAAAATCTAAGAACAGAAATACAGATTCGTTTTAAAACCCCAAACTACAAACTTAAAACCGCTTATCTCATTTGGCGTAAGCCTTACATGACGGTTGGTGGCGACACTTATATCAGTAATATGTTACAACACGCTGGTTTTGAGAATGTATTTACAAATGAAAGGCGTTATCCAATTGTAACGCTACAACAAATTGCAGCTACAAATTGCGATGTTATTTTACTCTCTAGCGAACCCTACCCTTTTAAACAAGTACATATTGATGAGATAAAGGCTGTAATGCCTAATGTGAAAATGTTATTAGTAGACGGTGAAATGTTTAGCTGGTATGGTAATAGATTGCTTGTTGCAGTGGATTATTTTAACAACTTACAGCAAATACTACGCTGATATAAAAGCTAAATAGCATATAAAGGCGTTGCAGTGTGCGACGCAACGATGCCAAATTGAAAAACATCAGCTAGTTACCAAAAACAAACGATTGCAATTGAATTAAGTAAAAGAAATCTAATTTCTGTTGCTTGCAGGCTAACATTAAGTTGAAACTTAGATTATATTGCGACCTTAAACATTACCAAATTTACCTTACATCATGAAAAAATACCAACCAGGAGTACTTTTTGGCGAAGAATTAGAAGCATTGTTAAAAGATGCAAAAGACAATCAGTTTGCATTGCCTGCAGTAAATACCATTGGCACAAATACCATTAATGCGGTGCTAGAAACGGCTGCAAAGGTTAATTCTCCAGTAATTATTCAGTTTTCTAACGGTGGTGCGCAGTTCATAGCTGGTAAAGGCATGCCAAACGACAACTTACAGGGTAATATTTTAGGTGGTATTTCTGGTGCATTGCACATTCACAATGTAGCAAAAGCTTATGGTGTACCAGTTGTGTTACATACTGACCACGCTGCTAAAAAATGGTTGCCATGGATTAGCGGTTTAATTGATGCTGGTGAGCAATTTTACAAAGAAAAGGGGCAACCTTTATTTAGCTCTCACATGCTAGATTTAAGCGAAGAGCCAATTGAAGAAAACATTAGCACATCGGTAGAATTTTATAAAAGAATGAAACCACTTGGTATGGCCATTGAAATTGAATTGGGCGTAACTGGTGGCGAAGAAGATGGTGTAGATAACAGCGATGTAGAAAACGATAAATTATATACACAACCTGCCGACGTAGCTTATGCTTATGAAGAATTGGGGAAAGTAGGTAACTTATTTACCGTAGCAGCAGCATTTGGTAATGTACATGGTGTGTACAAACCAGGAAATGTAGAATTAAGACCAGAAATATTGAAAAATAGCCAGGACTATATTAAGGCAAAATATGGTACTGCAAGCGACAAGCCAGTGTACTTTGTTTTCCATGGTGGTAGCGGCTCGCCACAAAGCCAAATTAGAGAAGCGATCGGTTATGGTGCAATCAAAATGAATATTGATACCGATTTACAATGGAGTTTCTGGGAAGGTATTCAACAGTTCTACACTAAAAATGAAGCTTACTTACAAGGTCAATTAGGCAATCCTACCGGAGCTGATAGTCCTAACAAAAAATACTACGATCCACGTGTGTGGTTGCGTAAGGCAGAGGAAAGCTTTAGCAAACGTTTAGAAGTTGCTTTTGAAGATTTAAACTGTATTAACCGTAACGGATAAGTATCCATTTTTATACTTTTAAAAAAGCTAGTTTAACGAGTAAACTAGCTTTTTTATGTAGAAGTAAAACTCTTATTCCTCTAGTCTCGTATGTTTTATTGATTAAATACTATCATAACCAATTAATAAAATTATGCTCACAAAATCACTTTTAGTTCGTTTAGAAGCAAAATCAGGTAAAGAACAAGCTGTTGAAGATTTCTTAAAAAGCGGTTTAACTATTGTACAAACAGAACCTTTAACAATCACTTGGTATGCCTTGAAACTAGGTCCATCCACTTTCGGTATTTTCGATACGTTTGAAACCGAAGAAGGTAGGGATGCACATTTGAGCGGTGGCGTGGCTATTGCTTTAATGGCACATGCAGAAGCATTACTTGCGGTGCCGCCAACTATCGAAAAAGTAGATATCTTAGCTTTTAAATAATAGATCTTTATTAATATTTCTTCAAGCGAACTGTACTTAATGTATGGTTCGCTTTTTCATATGGTAAATTATCGAAGGTCTATCGGCAGGTTTTATTCGATTTTTTTCAAAGCAGTTATAAAATCAAATTATCATTATCTTCACCGCCCCTAAAAGGGCTATTTTGCAGGATAGCTATTTGTTTATTAACTACTTAAAACCATTTGTTTAGATAGAATTAATAAGCTTCTACTAAACAAAAATAATTGAGAGATGAAAAAAGACTTAGAATTAGATATTGATACAAATCTTACAGGCGAAGAAGAAAAACAATTAGAAGAAACTGGTAGAAGAAGTTGGTTCAAGCGCAGAAAAAAAGGTATTCTAACAGCATCTGCTGATAAAAAAGAAACCCCAGAAGGGCTTTGGAACAAATGTCCTGAGTGCAATTTTATATCTACAACATCAGATTTAAAAGAAAATTTATTTGTATGTTCTAGTTGTAATTATCACCACCGAATTGGTAGTGATGAATACTATGATATCATTTTTGATAACCAAGCGTTTACAGAGATGTTTGATAATATAAGAAGTAAAGATTTTTTAAACTTTACAGATTTAAAAAACTATCAAAAACGTTTAGACGATATACATTCTAAAACAGACCTTAAAGATTCAATGCGTGTTGCTGTGGGTAAGGTGAATGGTGAAGATTTGGTAATTGCGTGTATGGATTTTGAGTTTATTGGTGGTAGTTTAGGCAGTGTTATGGGTGAAAAATTTAGTCGTGCAGTGGATTATTGTATTGCACATAAGCTACCATACCTAGTTATTAGCAAAAGTGGTGGTGCAAGAATGATGGAAAGCGCTTTTAGCTTAATGCAATTAGCCAAAACAAGTGGCAAATTATCGCAATTAAGTGATGCCAAATTACCTTACATTTCGTTATTAACCGACCCTACTTTTGGTGGTATTTCCGCAAGTTTTGGTATGCTAGGCGACTTAAATATTGCTGAACCTGGCGCATTAATTGGTTTTGCAGGTCCACGTGTGATTAAAGAAACCATTAAAAAAGATTTACCACCTGGCTTTCAACGTAGTGAATTTTTGATTGAACATGGCTTTTTAGATTTTATTGTTGATAGAAAAACATTGAAAGATAAACTGAGCTTGTTGATTACATTGTTTAAAAATTAATCATATTTATACTTAAATTCCCCTTTAGGGGTTAGGGG
>JAYWCY010000101.1:0-3687 GCA_043780175.1 Chitinophagales bacterium | reverse complement strand
ACATCGTTGCGTCGCACACTGCAACGTTTAGATACTTTTATCAGCAGCCCACCATATTTACGCCGCAAATGTAACTGTTGAAAAAGCTTTTTTACGCATAATTTCTCCCCTTTACGCCTTGGCGGTATATTCGCACTTTATGATGCAAGTACACAGAGACCTAGAGCAGTTACCAAAATTTAAAAATGCCGTTATTACCATCGGTACTTTTGATGGTGTACATAAAGGTCATCAACAAATAATTAATCAGTTAAAAACCACAGCTATAGCTGTTGATGGCGAAACAATAATCATCACTTTTCATCCGCATCCACGAAAAATAGTAGGCAGCTATGGCGGTAATGTTGCATTGTTAAACACTCTCGAAGAGAAAATCATACTGCTTAGTGAGGCAGGCATAAACCATTTAGTAGTTGTGACTTTTACCGAGGTTTTTGCGCATCAGTCTGCTGAAGCATATTGTAAAGATTTTATTTACCAATATTTTAAACCTAGTAAAATTATTATTGGTTATGACCATCGTTTTGGTAAAAATCGCTCTGGTGATTACCATTTACTTGAAAAAATGGGTGAAATATTAGGTTTTGAAGTGATAGAAATTAATGCACAAGTTTTAAATGAAATAACTGTTAGTAGTACCAAAGTGCGTCAGGCATTATTAGAGCATGATATACAAACTGCCAATCAATTATTAGGTTATCCATACTTTTTTGAAGGTATCGTAATAAAAGGTAATCAACTTGGTAGAACCATTGGTTACCCAACAGCAAATATTTCCATCACAAATGACGAAAAACTAATACCTGCAAATGGTGTGTATGCAGTGACAGTGTCAATGATCAACAGTCAATGGTCGACAGTCCACAGCTTTAAAGGCATGATGAACATTGGCATTAGGCCAACAATTGATGGAAAAATAAGCGTAATTGAAGTGAATATTTTTGACTTTGACGCAGATATTTACGGCCAAACTATTCAAGTACATATTTATGGGTACATACGTAGTGAAGTAAAATTTAATAGCTTAGATGCCTTAAAAAATCAGTTGAAAGAAGACGCCATAAAGGCGAAACAAGCATTAGCATAATATACAATAATTGTTTGAATTCGAAACGAAACTCAAATAATTATGGGCTTAATTTACGCAGATATTGAACTAATAAATGCAGAAGATATTACGCTTGCAAAACGCAATATTATTGGTTCAGAAGATATTAAAAGTATGCACGTATGCTGTCGCATTTATGATGGGTATTAACAAAAGTATTCAAGCACAACTGCAATTCCCTTTTAAGCAAAAAAGAAAAGCGCAATTAGCAGATGGCTCAGTTGCAGAATATCATGTTGTAGACCCCATAGAAGTAAGGTTTAAAAATAGACAAGCAACATGTAATGCGTTTGCCTTAAAAGATGATGCTCAACCTTTATTGGGTGCAATACCAATGGAAGAAATGGATGTTTTAGTACAACCAACACATCAAGAATTATTGGTAAACCCAGAACACCCTTATTATGCGGTGCTTAAAATGAAATAATTCACAATAAAATATTAGCAACAAAAAGCCTGTAAATGCAATATTCACAGGCTTTCTGTTAATTATGTTAGAATGTATTTTACACCTTAAACTCAGTCCATTTCTCTGCTGATTTAGACGAAGTTACCACCGAATCTATAAAAGCCATACCTCTCACACCTTCAGCAATTGTTGGGAAATCTAACATTTCCTTAGTTGGTATCTCGCCATTTAATTTGGCATTAAGTGTTAAAGAAAAATTTCTATAAATATTCGCAAATGCTTCTAAATAACCCTCTGGATGACCTGCTGGTATACGTGTGTTATGCGCTGCATAACTGCCTACATAACCACTACCAGTTCTGTAAATTTCTGTTGGTTTATCCAGCCATTTTACCAACAACGTATTGGTGTCAACTTGGCACCAATCTATACCACCTTTTTCGCCATAAATCCGTAATCTGATAGCATTTTCTTCGCCAGCCGCTACTTGACTCGCAATTAAAACACCTGTTGCACCATTATTAAACCGCAACAATACATTACCATCGTCATCTAAATGTCTGCCTTCTACAAACGTTTGTAAATCAGCACATAAATGCGTTACCTGCAAGCCTGAAACATATTCTGCTAAATGTGCAGCATGAGTACCTATATCGCCCATACAACCTGCAATACCGCTACGTTTTGGATCGGTACGCCAAGCGGCTTGCTTGCTACCACTACTTTCTACAAAGTTGCTTAACCAACCTTGTGGATACTCAACATACACTTTACGAATTTTACCAAAAGCACCTTCCGCAATCATTTGCTTCGCTTGCTTTATCATTGGATAGCCAGAATAAGTATGGGTAACCGCAACTAATAAACCTGTTTCTAGTACTTTTTTTTGCAAAGCAATGGCTTGCGCATAATCAAAACTTAAAGGCTTATCTATCACTACATTAAAACCATGTTCTAAAGCCATCATCGCTGGCTCAAAATGCAGATGATTTGGTGTAACTATTGATACAAAATCCATCCGAACATCAACAGGTAATTGACTTTCTTGATTAATCATTTCTGCGTAATTCGTATAAATTCTATTATCTGCTATCAATAAATCTTTGCCAGATAATTTGGCATTTTCTTCATTACTGCTCAATGCACCACAAGTCAATTCTATTAACCCATCAATATTTGCAGCAATGCGATGCACCGCACCAATAAAGGCATTGCGACCACCACCAATCATGCCCATTCTTAGTTTTCGTACCATTTTATTTATTAATTATATTATGAGTTATGAGTGCAAATTTTTAATTCGTGTTATTTAATTTCACCTTTCACTATTCACCTTTCACTTTACTAACCCACTCTATTGCGCCTCGTAAATGTTGTAAAAATAAATCCTCTTTGTAGCTAGCATCAGTATGGCCTAAAGCAGTTTGCAACACACGACCTTTTTTAACTGTTTGATACCAAGCTATGGGATGCTTACCCATCGTGCCGCCTGTATAACTGGTTTCATCTAACTCTATTAACACATGAATATTACTAGGTATGGGTTCTCGAAAATTATACAATTCATCAAACCTTACCCATTCTCTTGGTAGCATTTTACTTGCCTGATGGACACTATCTACCACTAAAAACTTAGCTTGCTGTTGTTTAGGATGGCTTTTAAATTTTGCACCCAATGCATTATTGTACCAAGGCCAATCATATTCAGTATCTGCACCCGTGTGAATAGTTAGCAAACCACCACCTTTTTCTACAAATTTTTGTACGGCAGCTTCTTCGGTTGGGCTAAAAATATTACCCGTGGTCATAACAAAAATAATGGCATCATAGTGCTTTAAGACCTTGTAATTACTAAATTGTAGTGAATCTTCTGTAAAAGTAATATCCCAATTTTGTTGCTGTGCCATTAAGGTTAAAGCGGCCTTTGCAGCAGGTATGGCACCATGCCTATAACCATTGGTTTTGGAAAATGCCAATAACTTTATTTTTTGAGCATGCAATTGCCCTACAATCGTTAATAAAAATAACAAGCAAAAGTGAAGTTTTTTCATAATCAAGCATTTAAAATATATAAACAAATCTAAAGCAACCAGCATTTTACAGTACTATTATCTTCCACTGTAGCGGTTGTTGTTAATAAATCAAGTCTTCGTAAGCAGCTTGTAACTCG
>JAYWCY010000100.1:0-14883 GCA_043780175.1 Chitinophagales bacterium | reverse complement strand
ACCGGCAAACAATAACCGTCGCCCCGCAGGTGGTGGTGGAAGATAATTGTAACCCAACCCTAAAGGGAGAAAATATCAATTAACTATTTAATAATATATCACAATGGCTGCTGAGTTTAAACTTTGCAGCCATTGTAAATAATAAAATCATCCCAATTTTTGGGAATAGGAGACAAATATTATGAGTACAGCCGTAGCTATTACAGCATCTGATATTAATAAATTACGCCAAGCAACGGGCGCAGGCATGATGGATTGCCGTAAAGCATTAACAGAATCTAATGGCGATTTTGAAGCCGCTATTGACTGGTTACGTAAACAAGGCCAAAAGGTAGCTGCAAAACGTAGCGATCGTGAAGCTAAAGAAGGTGTAGTAATTGCACAAACTAATGCAGATAAAACCGTAGGCTTTGTTGTTACCATTAGTTCTGAAACTGATTTCGTATCTAAAAACGCCGACTTTATTGCTTTTGCACAAAGTATTGCGGATGCTGCAGTTGCAAATGACGTAACATCTGCCGAAGCTTTAAACGAAGTATCTGTAAATGGAACTAAAGTATCTGAATTAATTAATGATAAATTAGCATCTATTGGTGAAAAAATAGGAATTGCGCGTTTTGAAAGAGTAGAAGCACCTTATGTTGCCTCTTATATTCATGGTGCAAACCGTATGGGCGTTTTGGTAGCCTTAAATAAAGAAGCAGCTGAAGCTGGTAAAGATGTGGCTATGCAAATTGCTGCATTAAACCCATTGGCTGTTAATGCTGAAAGCATTGCACCAGAAGCTATTGAAAGAGAAAGAGCCATCATAGTTGATACTATGAAAGCTGATCCTAAAATGGCTGGTAAACCAGATGAAATGATTACTAAAATTGCTGAAGGGAAATTAAACACTTTCTTTAAAGAGCAAACTTTATTAGCGCAAGCATTTGTAAAAGACGGTAGCAAATCTGTAGAAGACTATTTAAAAAGCGTAGATAAAGACTTAAAAGTTATTTCTTTTGTAAGAGTTGCTTTAGGTTAATTATTACATAGAATAGATATTAAAAATGGCTAGGGCTTCCAAAATTTTGGAAGCCCTAGCCATTTTTAGGTAACTGACATAGATACAATTTCAAATAGTAAGTAACTTATTATTATTTTATTTACTTTACTACATTATACTCAAGCCAAGGTTAAAATAACCAATCACAACATTTGTTTATTATATATTATTTGTAGCCAGTCTGAGTGCATTTACAGTTATGTGCGCCATTCATTCAATTACTGGTATTTCGCTACTAACTATAGCAGTATTTTCAACAGTTATTTACTTTGACAATTGCTATAAATATCCATAAAAGCAGCAATTTTTACTTTGAAAACAGTAATAATTTACCACCTTTCTACACAATTTAATTTGTGTCTATCGGGAACGATTGCGTAGATTATAGGAACTCTCGAAAAAAAAATGTATAGTTTTCCGTTGTATAAATTGCTATATACCTCACAAAAAACTGTATGAAAAAATTTTTGCCCTTCGTCGCATCGTTAATATTATTTGCTTGCTCTAAAAATAACGATACCAGCTCACCTATTCTTATACCACCGCCGCCCGTGGATACACATACCGTAACATTGCGTTTAATTGGTGATGGCGTTACCAATCAAGCCCTTCCATTACAACAGGCTATTGATTCTTGCTCAGCTGCAGGTGGTGGTACTTTGATATTGCCTAAAGGCACTTATATGATTGGCCCTATTTATATGAAAAGTAATGTGACACTTTACTTAGACAGTTTGGCTACATTATTGGCTAGTAGCAACATGAATGATTTTACAATAGGTACTAAAACACTGAATGTTATTAATGGCACTAATAGTAGTAATACAGCGATACAAAATGTAACCATTAAAGGAAAGGGTACTATTGATGGCAATGGCGCCGCTTGGTGGGCTGCGTACAAATCTAACACATCAATTTCTCGTCCAAGACTTGTCTATATTATTAATTGTAACAATTTAACATTAGATAGTATTACTTTACAAAATTCTCCTTCGTTCCATTTTGTTCCCAATCAATGCCAAAATGTGACAGCAAGCAACTTAAAAATATTTGCGCCTTCTACTTCACCTAATACAGATGGTATTGATCCATCTGATTGTCAAGGTGTTACTATTACGAATTGTGTGATAGACAATGGCGACGATAATATTGCTATCAAAGCTGGTAGAATAAATAATG
Source organism: Chitinophagales bacterium (assembly GCA_043780175.1). Taxonomy (GTDB): domain Bacteria; phylum Bacteroidota; class Bacteroidia; order Chitinophagales; family Chitinophagaceae; genus Parasediminibacterium. Next base: position 12,659 of record JAYWCY010000100.1, on the reverse strand, counting down.
CTATAGGAATCGGCTGTCAAGATCTTACAGTAACCAACTGCACTTTCTTACATGGGCATGGGCTGTCTATAGGTAGCGAAACAAATGACGGTGTTAAAAACCTAACCGTTACTAATTGCACTTTTAATGGTACTACTAATGGTATTCGGCTTAAATCCTTAATTGGTGCTGGCGGCATGATGCAAAACTTGCATTATACTGGAATTACGATGACTAATGTTACCAATCCATTAATAATAGATTTAAATTATAATGGCAGTGCACCGTATCCCACAGATATCCCCTCGGTTAATGGAGTATATATAGATCACTTAACCGTTACCGGATCAAAAAACGCGGGTAGTTTGGTAGGATTAACAAATAGTATGTTACAAAACATTAGCTTAACCAATATGAACATCAGTGCTCAAACGGGCTTAGTGCTTACTAATGGCGCTAATATTACAATGAGTAATTATAATATTACTGTGGTTACTGGCAAGTCTATTATTGCAACTAATGCTACTGGAACAGGCTTTTAAGTTTAAGTCAACAATATACGCACTATACAAAATAGCTATATCTGCGCTAATTATAGTTTCCCTTAATGTAATAAAGTATGCGTTGATCAATAAGCCACTTGAAATAACTTAAAATTGGGCTTTTAAATATAATAAAATACATTTTTATTCGTATACTTAAAGCTTAAAGCTGCGGTTTACCAGAACGTCAGAGCCCTATCACTAAATTGATTCTCAGTAAATACTAGATACCCCTTATACATAATATAAAACCGCCCTTTTGGGCGGTTTTATGCATTTCACATCAAGTAGAAACAATTAATCGGTGACATCCATTTTTTTCATTTCGTGTTTGCTGCTAATAAAAGTGTACACTGCAGGGATTACAAATAAGGTAAGTATCAATGAAAATAATATACCGCCTACAATTACAATACCCAACGGTATACGGCTAGTACTGCCTGCACCTAAACTTAGAGCAATTGGCAATGCACCTAGCGAAGTAGCCAAACTAGTCATTAAAATAGGGCGCAAACGTTGCTGCGAGGCTTCTACTACTGCATCCATTTTATTAAGTCCCATCTCGCGCTTCTGATTTGCAAATTCTACAATTAGAATGCCATTTTTTGTAACTAAGCCTATCAACATAATCATACCTATTTCAGAGAAAATATTGATGGTTTGATTGAACAAAAATAAACTCAGTAAAGCACCGCTTAAAGCCAATGGTACTGTCAACATAATTGTAAATGGATCTTTAAAACTTTCGAACTGAGCAGCTAAAACCAGATATATAAGTATTAATGCTAAGCCAAATGCAAATAAGATATTTGAACTACTTTCTGCATAATCTCGTGATGGACCATTAAGTGCCGTTTGAAAAGATTCATCTAATAAGCGTTTGCCAATAGCGTTCATGGCATCAATACCATCACCAATGGTTTTACCTTCAGCCAAGGAAGCAGAAATTGTAGCAGATTTATATCTATTAAAATTGTATAAAGTAGAGGGATTACTACTTGTCTCTAAATGCACAACCGCGCTTAAAGGAATATTATCACCATTTTTGTTGCGTACATACAATTTAGAAATATCATCAGGTTGATTTCGGCTGTCTCTTTCTACTTGTGCAATAACTTGGTATTGGTAGCCTTTCATAATAAAGTAAGCTAACCGACCACCACTGAATGCACTTTGTATAGCAGAAACCACGTCTTGGCTAGATAAGCCTAAATCTCGCACCTTAGTTCTATCGACAGTTAATTGTACTTCTGGCTTATTAAACTTCAAGTTTACATCCGAATTAGAGAAGGTTTTATCCTTACGTACTTCATCTAAAAACTTAGGGATCATTTCTTTTAGCTTACTCAGCTCTAGGTTTTGTAATACAAACTGTACAGGTAATGAGCCTCTTGACCCTAAACCTACAGAAATGGTTTGCTCTTGGACGGGGAAAATTCTAGCTTCATTAAATCGACTGAGTTTTTTTTGCAAGTCGGCTGCTATTTCCATTTGGCTTCTACCACGTTGATCTGGTTCTACTAAGCCAAGTCTTGGCTGTGCAGTATTAACAGCACCGGCACTCCCACCAAAACCATTACCGGTACGAGAGAACACGAAATCTCGCTCTGCTACAGAATCTGATAGATAATCTGCTATCTTATCCGTTAGCTTTTGCATAGATGCATAACTCGTTCCCTCTGCTCCAGTAACCGTAAAGCGAATGCTGCTTCTATCTTCCAAAGGCGCAATTTCACTTTGTAGTGATTTCATGATAAAGAAAATCATACCAGCACACACCAAAATAATCACCCAAGCCGCCCAACGTACTTTCATAAAGCTTTGCAGTAGGCGCTTATAGCCATCTTCCATACCCTTAAAAAAAGGTTCTGTACGCTCGTAAAATTTACCATGTCCAGCATCTTTCCGGTTTAAGTACACATTTAGCACCGGGGTAATTGTAAGAGATACAAAGGCAGAAATTAAAACAGCTGCTGCCAGTGTAACACCAAACTCACGGAACAAACGGCCTACAAACCCTTCTAAGAAAATAACTGGTAAAAATACAACCGCTAATGTGATAGAAGTAGACACTACAGCAAAGAAAATTTCTTTGCTACCTTCTAAAGCTGCCTTACGAATTGGTAAGCCTTCTTCTAGTTTTCTAAAAATATTCTCCGTTACCACAATACCATCATCTACAACTAGACCAGTTGCTAATACAATACCCAATAGGGTTAAAATATTAATTGAGAACCCAGACACATACATTATAAAGAAGGTAGCTATTAGAGAAATAGGAATATCAATTAAGGGTCTTATTGCTATCAGCCAGTTTCTAAAAAAGAAGAAAATAACCAATACCACCAAGCTAAAGGAAATGATTAAGGTTTCTTTTACTTCTTGTAACGATTTACGAATATTAGTAGTATTATCTATTAAAATCTTAAACTCAATATCAGATTTATTGTTCTTTTTTATTAGCTCCAAACGTTTATAAAACTGATCGGCAATATCAATATTATTAGCTCCTGGCTGAGGTACCACTGCAAGTCCCACCGCATTTACACCATTGTATTTCCAGCTTTGTTCTAATGATTCTGGACCAAGTTCTACTCTTGCTATATCACTTAGTCGAACAATCCCTGTAGCACTTTCCTTTAATATTAAATCTCTAAAATCTTTTTCAGACGTTAAACGACCAATAGTACGTATGGTTAACTCCGTATTATTACCATAAATTTTACCTGGCGGTAAATCAATATTTTCGGTAGCTAACGCAGTTTTTATATCAGTAAATGCTACGCCGAAGGTGTTCATTTTATCTGGATTTAGCCACAAACGCATGGAATAGCGCTTTTGGCCAAATATATTTACGGCACTTACATTATTTATTGTTTGTATTTGCTGTTGTAGTACGTTTTCGGCATAGTCACTTAATTCCATTAAACTTTTAGTACGACTTTGCACCGCTAAAATCAAAATAAAATCGCTACTTGCATCAGATTTAGATACCACTGGTGGGGCATCAATATCTTGGGGTAAGCTACGAGAAGCTTGGCTTACTTTGTCACGTACATCACTAGCAGCAGCTTCCAAATCAACACCCAAGTTAAACTCTACCGATATATTGCTACCACCCAAAGTACTAGACGAAGTAATAGTTCTAATACCCGGGATCCCATTAATCTGCTTTTCTAAAGGCTCTGTAATTTGGTTTGAAATAATATCGGCATTTGCTCCGGTATAGCTTGTACTAACATTAATAACCGGCGGATCAATAGCCGGATAGTCTCTAACCGCCAAATATGTAAAGCCCACAACACCAAATAGGATAATCGCAAGGTTCATAACCGTTGCTAATACTGGGCGTTTTAATGATAATTCAGAAATATTCATAATAAGATTTGGATGAAGTGGTATTACTAACCTAAGATAATTGTATCATAGGTTATTGATCTACACAATAATGCACCGCGTGATGTTGGTAGATGTTATTGATTAAAATCTACCAATTGCTTTACACTACGCACTTTTACTGCAGATTTTGGTCTTGCAAAAAGTACACCTGTAACTACCACGCTATCGCCAACTGTTACACCTTCTGTAATTTCTACGAAGTTTGCTTGCCTTACGCCTGTTTGCACAGCTACAAAATTAGCTTTACCATTTTTTACAATAATTACTTGATTGTTTTTATCGTCGGGTATTAATGAATTACTAGGTATTAAAATAGCTTTTTTATTTTCGCCGGCATCTAAATACGCTTTTACAAACCCCCCTGGGGTCGCTTTACCATCCTCGAGAATTGCACGTACTTTTAGGTTACGGGTGGCTAAATTAGCCTGTGGTTCAACTGCGATGATAGTTGCCTGTTTTTTAGAACGGGTTACATTGTCTAGCACTACAGTTATGGTATTACCCTTGCGCAAAATATTTCCATACGTTTCAGGTACGGTAAGGTCTATTTTTAGCTTATCTACTTGCTGTATAGTAGCAATCATGGTAGATGCGGTAACATAAGCGCCAGGGCTTATTTGGCGTAATCCCACAGTTCCACTAAACGGGGCTTTAATAACTGTTTTATCAATTAATGCCTGTGTATACACTAAATCTGCTTTATAGCCATTTACTTGGTTGAGTATTGCATCATAGTCTGCTTGATTGATTCCACTAACAGCTAGTAGTTTTCTGTAGCGTTCTTCAGTTTTGGAAGCCAAATCTAATAATACTTTGGTTTTTGCAACCTGTGCTTGTAAATCCGCATCATTAATTTTTGCCATAATAGTGCCTTTTTCTACATGGCTACCTTCTGGCACATTCAAATAGGTTAAACGGCCACTAACTTCTGGATGAAGTTCTACATATTCATTAGCTACCACGGTACCATTCACCTCTATATTATTGGTTATTGACTGCCCAGAGGCAACTATTACATCCACTATTGTGGCTGGCGTGGCAGTTAGTTTTGGTACTTCTTTTTTACTTTTACAACCAGCGGTTATTACTAATAAAACGATAGCAGTGAAAGATAGAAATCTATTTATCATACAAAATAAATATGGGATGGCTAAAATGAGATTTAAAGATAATTGCATTTGCTATTGCGACTACTTATGTTTTGGATGAATGGAAAATACACGCTTAAATACATTTCAGCATGTAAAACTAATCCACTGAGATTTGATGATTTTGATTCAAATAATTAGATAAAATTATTGTATCTTCTTACTCAATATTTACTTGTAAATAGTATGGTCTTATACTTAAACAATGATTAAATAGCTTAAAAATGTAAACTATAGATAGTTGTGTAGTAGTTTATATATATATTTAACAACAATTAGTGTAGCTATTATTACAAAATCTACTACTAGCTATAACAATTGCAAGCCTCTACTTTAAGCATTTTAATAAATTATATATTTTATTACTATTTAATAAAAAATGTTTGAGGCTATATTTTATGGTAGTGTCAATAGTTTTCCATTTTGCCAGAAGTGTTACTACCACTAATTTGTAGTAATAACTTGTAGTGCTAAACTTGCAATTAATGTGGATTTTATATTGCTACAAGGTAAACATTGTACTACAACTAGGCAGCATATGCGTAGTTAAAAGCAATAGAAATTACTAGTAGTGCAACAATAATTTAGCCAGACCTTTGTGCTGTAATAAACAAATATCCAAGCACTAATTACAATATTCTATGAAATCCATTTATTTAAAAGAATCCTAAAAAACAAGTCCTATCCTTTTAAGCACATCAATGTTTTATGAAAATCCAAATCAAAAATGGTTAACGTTTTAAAAATCCAATATCCTAAGTAAAGACCATTAACAAGTTTAGAATCAGAGAAAAATCCAGAAAAACCTATTTTGCCAACCGCAATTCAATATTCTTTAGAAATATTGAACTGCGGTTGTGCCGTTTGTGCAACTTTAGCTACCTAAAATGCCATAATTCTGCTTAATTTTATGTTACATCTTACAGCATGACTACTTTATTAGAAAATCCCATTACAGGATCAATAGGCATTATCAAATACCGCTGTACAATTTTATGGCGTAATGGCGCTTTAATAATGGATGAACCCATAAATATTGCCGGTGGCGATACTGGACCAGATCCTTATAGCACGCTATTGGCATCTCTTGCTGGTTGTACTTTGTCTACCTTACGTATGTATATTGATAGAAAAGGATGGGATATTGCTGAGATTTCTGTAACTCTAAACATGAGTCAGGAAAAAGATACTGAATTGATAACCAATATTACCAGAGATATTACATTTGCTAGAGGTATTACAGATGAGCAAAAAGAACGTTTGGTAGCTATTGCTACCAAATGCCCTGTATCTAGAATTTTAGAAAATAAAATTATTATACATACAACTGCTTAGTTTATGAGTTCTATCCATATAACAAAAGAATACACTAATGGTCAGATAACCATTCTTTGGCAATCGGCACTTTGCCAGCACTCTTCAGTATGTGTAAAAAACTTACATTCCGTGTTTAAGCCACAAACACAACCTTGGATACAAATAGAAAACGCCCCCTCTGAAGAAATTGTAACTACGGTACACAAATGCCCCTCAGGCGCATTAAGCATTGTAGAAAATAAGCCCCGCCTGTCTGTTTAATTGTAACTGTATGCAACGTCGGCCATCTTTATTCTTTTGTATTGTAATGGATGTGCTAGGTGCAGCTACTTATTTGTGGCCTTTTTTAGGAGAAAGTTTTGATATTATATTTGCGCCTATTTCTGCCATTATATATTATTTTGCTTTTGGAGGCAAAAAAGCCATTATTGGAGCAAGTATAAATTTTATAGAAGAGCTATTACCATTTACAGATATTATTCCCACGTTTACTATTAGTTGGTTTTTGGTTAAAAAAAGAACAATTTTGCTCAAAAAGAAATGACATAAGTTAAACTTTTGCTGGCTAGTTTATTCGTATATGTACCTTGCTTGTATGAAATACTGCCATGTTTCTTCAAGAAAATAAATAAGACGTAGGTTTGCCAAAATGCAAGAGACAAATTTTTCAACTGCAACTATTTTAGCCAACCTTAAAATAGATGCTTTAAACGAGATGCAAGAAGCATCACTTACTGCCAATACACAGCATGATAATATTGTATTATTATCTGCTACAGGTTCGGGTAAAACATTGGCTTTTTTACTACCAATAATACAATTGATAGATGTTGCTGATAAGCAAACACAAGCTTTAATTATTGTACCATCGCGTGAGCTAGCACAGCAAATTGAAGATGTGTTTAAGCAAATGAGTACTGGCTTAAAAATTACAAGTTGCTATGGTGGTCACAAGCGTGAAACCGAAGAAAACAACTTAATTCAGCCACCAGCTATTATTGTAGGCACACCGGGTAGATTGGCAGATCATATACGTAGAGGGAATATTACCATAGATGCCATTACTACGTTGATATTAGACGAGTTTGATAAATCGCTTGAACTAGGTTTTCAAGATGAAGTATCGTTTATTATTGGCAGCCTACCTTCTATAAAAAAACGTATTCTAACATCTGCAACCGAAGCGGTTGACATACCAGATTTTTTAGGCTTTCATAATGCCGAACGCTTAAACTTTTTACCTACAGAAAAAGATACCAGTAACAAACTGATTGTACAAAAAGTATTTGCGGCAGATAAGGATAAAATAGAAACCTTGTTTAAGCTAATTTGCCACCTGGGCAATCGCTCTACTATTGTGTTTTGTAATCACAGAGAATCTGTAAATCGCACCAGCGATTTATTAGCGAAGCAAGGTATTAGCAACGAATTTTATCATGGTGCTTTAGAGCAGCAAGAACGGGATAGTGCATTGTGTAAATTTAGAAATGGCAGTACCAACGTATTGGTTACTACCGACTTGGCTGCACGTGGTTTAGATATTCCAAATATTAGATACATTATTCATTACCACTTACCCGGTTCAGAAGATATTTTTGTGCATCGTAATGGTAGAACTGCTCGTATGGAAGCAAGCGGTACAGCTATTTTATTACTATCTGCCAGCGAAACATTGCCAGATTATATAGATCAGGCTATTGAGGAATTGGTGGTACCAGACAATAGTCCATTACCAGAAAAACCAAAATGGAGCACTTTATTTATTGCCGCAGGCAAAAAAGACAAAGTAAATAAAATAGATATTGTAGGTTTTTTAGCTAATAAAGGTGAGCTTAAAAAAGAAGATATTGGCTTGATAGAAGTAAAAGACTTTTTCAGTTTTGTAGCTATACGCAAAAACAAAGTAGGTGAGGTATTGCAACTAATACGTGACGAGAGAATTAAAAATAAAAAAGTAAAAATAGAGATTGCAAAGTAATTTTATTAGATAAAAAAGGGTAGACAAATCATAAATATTTTGTGATTTATCTACCCTTCTTCTTGTTATACAACCAATAGTTTATATTTTTTTTGGTGGCAAAGCAAAAGCAACAGCTTCATGCTCAAAATGTCCACGATGTGCACCATCACAAAAAGGTTTGTTTTTAGATAACCCACATCTGCAAATAGATACAATTTCTCTACCGCCAAGATCATAATTATTACCTTGCATATCTACTATTTCAAACTCGCCCTCTATACGTACCGAGCCGTTGTTATTGATTGTTAATTTTGTTGCCATAATAATGTGGATGTATTTTTTATTTTAATTAGTAAGTTGATTTGCAATTTGTTGTAAACTTATTTCGGCAGCTTTAGCAGCGTAGCTAAGGTTTGTTAGTCTGTACCCTTCATTTTCAAAGCTTTGTTGTGCTTGCTTGACGTCAATAATGGTGCCTTGTCCAAGTTGAAAGCGTTGCAATACTAAGTCTAACAATTTTAAAGATAGTTGATAGTTTTCTGCTTCGGTTTTTAATTGCTGTAAGGTATTTGAGTAGGCTTGATAGCTACGTACTACATTGTTTTCAAAATCTACTAACAAAATATCGCGCTGTATAGCGGCACTTTTTGTATTAATACTTGCTATTTTCTGCTGGCGCTTGATTGTACCCCCATTGTAAATAGGTATCGCCACATTTAACCCAATAAATGGACCATAGCTTTGGTTAAGTAAGGTAAACCCAGCGGCAACTTTATTATTACTAAAATTGTAACCAGTATTGGCGCGTACTGTTGGGTAGCGCTGTGCAGCAGTTTCTTTTTCTATTAAACTATTAATTTTTATTTGCTGTTCTGCCGCTAATATTTGTGGGTTATTTTTAATAGCAGCCTTAATGTTTTCTAAGCCAAGCTGATTATTTACAATAATAGTATCGCTAATAGTAATAGTAGAATCTGATTTAAGATATAAAAGATTCAGCAAATCTGTTTTTGCAATATCTATCACTAACTGCTGCGATTGAAGCTGCTGTACCAACGCATTTACATCTAACTGCGCTTGAAATATATCTGCATTATTAGATAAACCAATATCTTTACGCGTTTGTAAAATACTTAACCGCTGCTTAGATACTTCTATAGATTGGGTAATGGTTTTTACATAACTCTGTTGCCTTACCACATCGTAATATTTAGTCATTACAGCAGCAATAGTACTTTGTATTTGCACATTAAGCAAAGCAGCACTTTGTTGTTGCAATTGCTCTAACCTACTTTTTGTAGCTAATACACGGTAGCCATTAAATAGTACAATACTACCCGTTACATTGGCAGTAAGAATATTGGCCGCCACATTAGTTTGTTGTGCATTACGTGAAGCATCAGAATATTTTTGGTTAATATTAGTTACTTGCTCATTATCATTTGCGGTAGCAGACACTGTAGGTAAACCACCTGCAATGCCAATATTATTGTTAATAGTATTAATTTCTACATTGTCTTTTGCCAATTGGATATCCAAGCTATTTTTAAGTGCAGTATTAATAGCAACTTGTAGTGTAAGCCTTTGCTGACCAAACGTAGTAGAAGCTATTGACAGCCCAAATAAAATGAAATGCATTTTCTTCATACAGTGAAGTTATTCTGACTAAGTTCAGTAACCAATACTAATTACATCAACGGTTATTTAGCTAACTAATGTGCCTACATCTTTACCTTCTACAACTTGTAATAAGTTGCCTGGGCGGTTCATATCAAACACAATAATTGGCATCTTATTCTCCATACAAAGTGTAAACGCTGTCATGTCCATCACCTTAAGATTTTTACTAATGCACTCTTGGTAAGTTAATGTCTCAAAACGCGTTGCAGTTGGGTCTTTTTCAGGGTCAGCGTTGTAAATACCATCTACTCTGGTTCCTTTTAAAATCACGTCTGCCTTCATTTCTATAGCACGTAGGCTGCCAGCAGTATCAGTTGTAAAGTAAGGATTGCCAGTACCAGCACCAAAAATGACTACACGGCCTTTCTCTAAATGGCGTAATGCTTTACGACGAATGTATGGTTCTGCCACTTGCTCCATATTAATGGCACTTTGCAATCTTGTATAAACACCTATTTTCTCAAGCATTGCTTGCATTGCCATTGCATTAATTACGGTAGCTAACATGCCCATATAATCACCATGTGCACGTTCTATACCACTATCAGCCTCGTTCATCCCACGGTATATATTACCACCACCTATTACAATTGCCACTTGTACCCCCATATCAGTAATCATCTTTATGTCGTGCGCATATTGTTCTATGATTTTAGGATTAAATGGATCACCATTGCGCTGATCGCCTAGCAAAGCCTCACCAGATAATTTTAATAAAATTCGTTTGTACTTTGGTAGCATGAAATAGATTTTTAATTGCTGCAAATAACCCGCTTTTTTGCAGATGTTCCAAGCCTTTCTTTTTTAAACAAGTTACTACTTATGCTTACTTTATGGTATTGGTTGTTAAAATAGCAGCTATTTCAATAAGTAATTAACAGATATAGAAATTGACTCGTTAGCGAAGGTATACGGTTGACATTGCTTGGTCTTTTTTACAACCATTAAAATTATTTATCTAATTAAGAAATTCCTTATGGCATAATGTTTTTTATTGTTATATTATTGTTGCTATTTGTCACATTTTTTTTGTGGATACTGTTTATAGCTACAAAGGCCACCAGTAAAAAACTCGTGGCCTTTGTAACAATATTTAACATAGATGTTTAAATAAATTGAAATAGTTGCGCTTTATCTCTTCTAACCTTTGGCAATGTTGCCAAATGATCTTCGGCAGACCGATAGCCTAATGCACAAATAACAACAGATTTTAAACCTTTTTCTGATAAGCCTAAAATCTCATCAAACTGTGTTGTATTAAAGCCCTCCATGGGCGTTGCGTCTACTTTTAGAGAGGCAGCTGCAGCCAATGTTGTACCAAGTGCTATGTAAATTTGTTTGGCAGCCCAAGCTTGCTTTTGTTCAACAGTTAAGTTGGTTACACTACCATCAATCATAGCTTTAAAACCTGCCAAGCTTTCTGCTTCAACATTGCGTTTTGTAGCAATATTATCAATATAGTTTACCACATCTTTATCTGTAATATCTGCCCAGGCACAGAAAACTAACAATTGAGAAGACCCTATAATTTGTGGTTGATTGTAAGCCGCTGGAGCTAGTTGTTGCTTTACTTCATCATTTTCTATAACTAAAATAGTGTACGGTTGTAAGCCTAAAGACGAAGCAGACAATTGCGTAGCATGTAAAATGGTATCTAATTTTTCTGATGATAATTTTTCACCAGTCATTTTTTTAGTGGCGTATCGCCACTCAAGGCTTTCTATAATGTTCATAACTAAATTTTAGTGTTTAAACATCAAAAATAGTTGATAAACGCACCATAACGCGGCAGTCCACTCAAAATTTCTCAATTCGAAAAATATTTTTTGGGTATAAGCAATACCATGTAATCATGCTTTTTTAAGCATGCTTATGCAGAAGTAGAATAATACAACAAAAATAAGCTTTGCTAGTTTTTGTTACAAACAAAAACAAATGGCTTATGGCATTTTTCTCTTATCGCCTGCTGTATTAAATGCGGCTTCTGAATGATTTTATATTTATTAACGTCAATCACTTCATTTGCGATACAAAAGCTATGTATGCTTTCAACGCTGTAAAGTAAATTGTTTAATAAACTAACTTCATGTTCCATTTCAGCACCGCTAAAAGAATCATGTTTCATTAAAACAAGCAAATCTCGGTTTCCAGTTTTCATCACAAAGGGGGGTAACTTTGTTTAAAATTTAATTATCCAACAACTTTTCGTTCAGGACACATGCACTGTTTTTTGTATGCCGATTTTGACGAACCTTTGCAAGAAATTAGGTTAACACTCAAAATTAACAACAGAAGAACAATTATGTTGATCCTTATTTTCATAATGATAACATAAAGTTAATACAAACAATTGCATTTTGCTGTTTCAACTTTAATTTTAATGACAATTATAGCTAAATTTAACATACCAGCCATATTAGTTGCGCCATTAGATTGGGGATTAGGTCATGCAACGCGTTGCATACCTATTGTGAAAGCCTTGCTGCTAAACGATTGCAGAGTAATTATTGCCTGTAATACGTTGCAAAAAAAAATATTTGAACAAGAGTTTACAAAAATTGATTTTTTACCCCTTGAAGGTTATAATATAACATATACAAAGCATCCTAAATTATTGGCTGTAAGTATTTTACG
>JAYWCY010000099.1:0-2718 GCA_043780175.1 Chitinophagales bacterium | reverse complement strand
CGTAAAATATAAAGATCAATTTGTTTCATTGGCAAAAACAGATGAACCGTTAGAAATTGATGTCGCCAGAGCAGTAGAATTAATTGAACAGAAAAACCTTGCTGATGCTGCGATAGGTTATTTTGATGAGAAACCTGTTACTAAAGGCAAAGGACGTTTTGGGCCATTTATTAAGTGGGATGATTTGTACATTAATATTCCTAAAGGTTACAATTATGACAGTTTAACGCAAGCTGATATTAATGCCTTGATAGAAAAGAAGATGGAAAAAGAAGCCAATCGTTTTATACAACAGTGGCCTGCTGAAAAAATTACGATCGAAAATGGCAGATGGGGCCCATTTGTACGCTTTGGCAAAAAAATGCTAAAACTTACTGGTAAAAAATATACTGCAGAAGAAGCAGCAACCTTACCATTAGAAGCCGTAAAAGCAATGATTGAAGTACAGATGCCAGGTGCATTTGCCAAGAAAGCAGCACCTGCAAAAAAGGCTGCTCCTAAAAAGAAAGCTGCTGTAAAAAAGAAGTAAACTTCAAACTGATTATTCTATAATTTTATGAGCCCTGATGAAGTAATTTATTAGGGCTCATCGTTTAAAACCCATTGCCATATGTCACCAACTTCTAGAAGAGATTTTCTACAAAAATCCGCCCTACTCATGGGTGGCACTGCTGCTGCCAGCGCATTAAACAACCAAGTATTTGCATTTTTTAAAAACAAGATTATGCCAAGTGACCAAGTGAATATTGGTGCGATTGGCTTGAATGGTATGGGCTGGTCCGATTTATCGGCTGCGTTAAAAATACCTGGTGTAAATGTAATAGCACTTTGCGATGTAGATAAAAATGTGCTAGACAAACGCATGGCAGACTTAGCCAAAATGAATATTGACACAAGCAAAATAAAACGCTATAATGACTACAGACAACTGCTAGACCAGAAAGACATAGATGCTGTCATCATCGGCACACCCGATCATTGGCATGCACTGCAAATGATTCATGCTTGCGAAGCAGGAAAAGATGTATACATTGAAAAACCGGTAGGCAACTCAATTATTGAATGTAGAACCATGGTTGCTGCACAGCAACGCTATGGCAAAATGGTGCAAGCGGGTCAGTGGCAACGCAGCCAGCAGCATTTTGGTGATGCCATTAAGTTTGTACACAGTGGGCAGCTGGGCAATATCAGAACTGTAAAAACCTGGTGCTATTTAGATTGGAAACAACCATTAGAAGTTAAACCCAATGCACCAGTACCAGCTGGAGTTGATTATACGAAGTGGCTTGGGCCTGCAACGCAAAGACCATTTAATCCTAATCGCTTTCATTTTACATTTCGTTGGTTTTGGGATTATGCTGGTGGGTTAATGACAGACTGGGGGGTGCATTTGCTAGACTATGCTTTGCTAGGTATGCAGGTAGATACACCAAAATCTATTGTTACCGTTGGCGGTAAATTTGCGAAACCCGATTCTGCCGACGAAACACCAGATACATTAATGGCATTATACGAATTTGATAATTTTAATATCATTTGGGATCATGCAGTAGGCATAGGCAATGGTGATTATAACCGTACACATGGCATTGCATTTATAGGCAACAATGGCACACTAGTTTTAAACAGAGATGGCTGGGAAGTAATTGAAGAAAAGAAAAATACTAACAAGGTAGTCGTGCCATTTAGTAAGCAGATGGACAATGGTTTAGATAAGCATATGGTAAATTTCATTAGTGTTATAAAATCAAGAAAATCTGAAGATTTGCATTGCCCTATTCAAGCTGGTGCCGCCATTGCATCCCTGTCGCAAATGGGTAATATTGCGTATCGAAGTCAACAGAAATTATTTTGGGACAAAAGTGCTCATCAATTTACCAACGATTCAATTAATAAACAATATTTGATGGCTGGTTATCACAACGGCTATAAATTACCAAAAGTTTAATTACATCTTTTTGCAAGTACCCAAGCTTGATGTAGCTAAATTTTGAGCATTATTTAGTGATGCACAATTGCAACCAAAATTAAATCACATTTTATGAGTTATGCCTTAATTACAGGTGCCAGTAAAGGCATAGGAAAAGCAATAGCAGAGAATTTAGCGAAAAAGAATATCAATCTTTTATTAGTGGCTCGTAGCGAGGATTTATTGAGAGAATTTGCTCAAGAATTAATGGATACTTACAAAATTCAAGCACATTATTTATCAATAGATTTGGCCTTAAATGCTGCGCCTACACATATTTACAATTGGGTAAGAGACAACAACTATCCTGTAAATATTTTGGTAAATAATGCTGGTTATGGATTAAGTGGCATGTTTTCTAAATACAGTTTTCAAGAGCATTTTAATATGATGCAGGTAAATATGACTGCACCTGTAGAACTTATTTCGCTTTTTCTTCCAAATTTAAAAATGCAGCCAGTTGCTTACATACTCAATATTGCTAGCTCAGCAGCTTACCAAGCTGTTCCAGGCCTCAGCTTGTACGCTGCTAGCAAATCGTTTATTTTAAGCTTTAGTAGAGGCTTAAAATACGAATTACGTAATACTAGCATATCAGTTACTGCAATTTGCCCCGGCGCTACCGATACAGATTTTCCTAACAGGGCAGATGTGACCACAGAGAAAGCAAAAAAATTAGCTGCGAAATTTAATATGCAGCCCAATAAAGTTGCTGCAATAGCCATTGATGCCATGTTTGCCAAAAAAGC
>JAYWCY010000098.1:0-27230 GCA_043780175.1 Chitinophagales bacterium | reverse complement strand
AAAAAATAAGCCGACAACCATTTTTCGCTTTTTAGATAATGATAGCAACTTATTAGAAGATTTACAAATAATGAATAGTGTACCTACACCTATTTTTCTAAAAGCTGCTTTACAGGAACTAATTATACGATGATTAGCCTTTCATCACCACTTCTTCTACCACTTTAGGAAAATGTTGGTGCTCTAATTGATGAATTTTCGCTGCAACCATATCTGGTGTATCCTCTTTTGTTACTACGCAACTTGCTTGAAAAATATGCTTGCCTTCATCAAAATTCTCATTTACATAATGAATGGTAATACCGCTTTCTGTTTCACCATTGGCAATGACTGCCTCATGCACAAAATGTCCATACATACCTTTGCCACCATATTTTGGCAATAATGCAGGATGAATATTAATAATTTTATTAGGATATGCTTTAATTAAGGCCAAAGGGACTTTCCATAAAAAACCTGCTAACACAATAAAATCAATCTGGTAAGCTTGTAATGTATCTAGGTACGCATTACCTCTAAAAAATAGTTCCTTCTCTATTAATAAAGTAGCAATATTGTTATCTGCAGCAATTTGTAATACGCCAGCTTCTGGTTTATTACTTACTATTAAAGCTACTTCTATATTATTATTAGTACGTAAGTGGTCAATGATTTTTGCGGCATTACTTCCGGCGCCAGATGCAAAAATGGCAATTCTTTTCACGGTCAGCGGTTGACGGTCAACAGTTGTTGGTTTCTTGCTTATGCTTCCTGCCATGCGTTTTAAATAATTTTTAAAGAAAATAAACTGCCCCAAAGGAATACTAAGTAGTAATACACAAAACGGCCAAAGGATAGATATTGTTATAATATATATGATAAAATAGGTAATGCCTTTTTCGAGATCCAGTACAGCCAATAACTTGCGCCCAGCAACACCACAAAGGCTACCACCGCAAGCAAATGTGGTAATGATTAAGGCAAATTGTAGCCAGCTAACTTGCCACCTTTCCTTCCAAGATTTAAACATAAGTCAAATATGCGGTAAAATTTTGAGTAATTTTTAGTGTCTTTATATTGGTCATTGGTTTAACAGTTTCGTTTACAATTTTATGACAATTCAAAGCGCATACTTTCAACAGTCTGCTGAAACCCTTGCTATCAAAGGATAAAAAAAATTTTTTCCAGATGAGTATTTGTCAAGTTCCTGTCATATTTTTGCCACCGCAAAAGGATATTTCTCCTCACCTAAGAACAATTGATCGTGAATATGGTACGTCTTAGAAGTATAGCCAAAACATTTTTTCTTACGCTGACTGTTTTAATGGCTCTTTCGTTTCTCAATATTGCATCTGCCCAGGATGGTAAAGCATTGTTTATGGCCAATTGTGCATCATGCCACAAGGTTGACCAAAAAATGACTGGTCCAGCTTTAATGGGTGTTGAAGACAGATGGCCAGACAAGGCCAAATTATATGCTTGGATAAAGAATAATCAGGCATTTATGAAAACAGGGGATGCATATGCTAATAATTTGTACAATGAGTACAATAAAACGGCAATGAACTTGTTTCCTACTTTAACCGATAAAGAAATTGGTTCTATATTAGGGTATATTAAAGCATACAAACCACCTGTTGCGCCCCCATCTGGCGATCCTAAAGGAGGCGGTGGCGAAACAAGCGATAATTCTCTGTTGTTTGGCATTTTAACTTTAGTGCTTGCGGTTGTTGCACTAATCTTACTACAAGTTAATAGTAATCTTAAAAAATTATCAGACGATAAAGAAGGCGTTCCAGCTCCAGAACCAATTGCTTTCTGGAAGAACAAAGCCTACATAGCAATAGTAGTTGTATTGTTATTTATTGTAGGCGGATATTATACGACAATGGGGGCTATTGGTTTAGGTAGAAGTAAAAATTACCAACCAGTTCAGCCAATCTATTACTCTCACAAGGTTCATGCTGGTGTCAATCAAATCAACTGTCAATATTGCCATATTGGTGTTTATCAAGGCAAGCAAGCAACATTACCTTCTGTAAATGTTTGTATGAACTGTCATTTGGCAATTAAAGAGTACAAAGGTGACAAAATTATCAATGAAGAAGGTGTAGAAATAGATGGTACTAGGCAAATTCAAGAGTTATATAAATACGCTGGTTACGAAGAAGGGAAACCTTGGGATGCTACAAAAGCAAAACCTATTGAATGGGTGCGTATCCATAACTTGCCAGACCACGTTTATTTCAATCATGCTCAGCATGTTGTAGCTGGTAAAGTAGCTTGTCAAACTTGTCATGGTGAAATTCAAAAAATGGGTGAAGTGAAACAACAGAACGATTTAAGTATGGGCTGGTGTATCAACTGTCATCGTGAAACGAAAGTTCAGTTTAAAGACAATGGTTTCTATAGCATTTACGAAAAATACCATGCAGATCTAAAGAGTGGTAAATTAGATAGCACAAAAGGTATCACTGTTGAAAAAATAGGTGGTACTGAGTGTCAAAAATGTCATTATTAGCCCCTAATCCCTAAAGGGGAACAGGAAAGCATTGAAATATATATTATTTACAATTAAATAGCCCCTTTAGGGGTTGGGGTATTATGGAAAAAAAGCATTGGCAAAGTTTTGGGGAATTGAATAATTCTGATGCTTACAAGCAATCAGTAAAAGATGAGTTTCAGGAAGATTTACCTTTTGAAGCAGCCGATAATGGTTTTTTAGAGGGTAAAACGCCACGTAGAGATTTCCTAAAATATTTAGGTTTTAGTACTGCTGCTGCTGCTATTGCTGCAAGTTGCGAAATGCCTGTAAAAAAAGCAATCCCATTTGCTAATAAACCAGAAGATATTGTACCAGGTATTGCCAATTATTATGCTACTACTTATGTACAAGATGGCGATGCAATAAGTGTTATTGCCAAAGTACGTGATGGTCGTCCTATTAAAATAGAAGGTAATGATTTAAGTCCTATTACAAAAGGTGGTACATCTGCAAGGGTGCAAGCTTCTGTATTAGATTTATACGATACTGCACGTTTACGTTTCCCTTCAATTGATAATAAAGAAGTTAAATTAGAAGATATTGACAAAGCTGTTGCTGCTGACTTGGCTACTGCTAGTAATGTTGTTGTATTAACTTCTACCGTTGTATCGCCTTCTACTAAAGAAGTAATTGCACAATTTTTAGCAAAACACCCTGGTAGCAAGCACGTTACTTATGATGCCATTTCTTATAGCGGTATTTTACAAGCGAACGAAGCTACTTACGGTAAAAGAACAATTCCAAGTTATAGATTTGATAATGCAAAAACTATTGTAAGTATTGGTGCAGATTTCTTAGGCACTTGGTTAAGCCCAATAGAATTTGCTAGACAATATGCTGTTGGTAAAAGAATAGACGAGAAGAAACCTGAAATGAGTAAGCACATTCATTTTGAAACTGTTGCAAGCTTAACTGGTAGTAATGCTGACGAAAGATTCTTACATCGCCCATCTGAAACAGGTGCAGTTGCAGTGGCTTTATTAGCTGCTGTAAATGGTCAAGCTATTACTGGTATTACTGATGATAAATTAAAGAAAGGCATAGAAAAAACCGCGAAGGCATTGGTTGCTACAAAAGGCGAATCGTTAGTGGTTGCTGGTAGTAATGATGTGAATGTTCAAGTTATTGTTAATGCAATCAACGAAGCAGTACAAGCTAATGGTAAAACCATCGATTGGAGTACGACTTACAATACACGTCAAGGTATAGATGCTGATATGGTTAAATTAGTAGCTGATATGAACGCTGGTTCTGTTGGTGCTTTATTAATCTATGGTGCAAATCCTGCGTACTCATGGTTCAACAGCAAAGAATTTATTGCTGGCTTGAAAAAAGTAAAAGTGAGCGTTTCATTTAACACAAAAGCAGATGAAACGACACAGCTTTGTAAATATGTAGTTCCAGATCATAACTATTTAGAAAGTTGGGGTGATGCAGAAGCTAAAACTGGTTATTATTCTTTGATTCAGCCTACCATTTATCCATTATTCAAAACTCGCCAATGGCAAGATAGTTTGTTAAAATGGAGTAGTGCTACAACTGATTATTTGGCGTTCTTAAAATCTTATTGGAGTGCAAAAGTTGGTGGCGAAACTGGATGGGATAAAACATTACAAGAAGGTGTCATCAATCCTGCTACTGTAGCTGTAGCATCAAGTACTTTTAATGGTGGTGCTATTGTTGGTGCAACTGCCGCTATTGCTAGCTACAAAAAGAGTGATAAAATTGAATTGGCTCTATATCAAAAAGTTGCAATTGGTGAAGGTCAAGGTGCTGCTAACCCATGGTTGCAAGAATTACCAGATCCAGTAACTAAAGCTACTTGGGATAATTACTTAATTATTTCGCCAGCTTTAGCCAGAACATTATTGAAAATTGACCTTCAGAATGGTGGTCAAGCAGATTCTTATGAAGTACAACCACCTAAGCACATAATAGAAATTACTGCTGCTAATGGTGTTAAAGTATCGTTACCTACATTAATTATTCCTGGTACGCATCCTAGCACAGTTGGTGTAGCTGTAGGGTATGGTCGTACTTCAAAAATGGGCAAGGGTGTTTGGGCTGATGACGGTACTAGTGATAGTTTAATAGGTATGGGTGCTAATGCATTTCCTTTTGCAAGCCTGCTAAATGGTAATGTTACTTATAGTGTTGCTGATGTTAATTTGGTAGATACTGGTAAACTTTATAAAGTTGCGCTTACACAAACACACAATATTTACGATACGCCACAGGGCAATCGTACAGAGGTGATGAAAGAATTGACTTTGGCTGAGTTTAAACACAATCCAAATGAGATTCGCGATGACCGTGACAAAGAATTAAAGCCTTATGGTGGTATAGCTAATTTTGATAAAGAGGGTACGATATATCCAGCTTCAATGTTGGAAAGACCAGGTATTAAATGGGGCATGAGTGTTGATTTAAACACTTGTAATGGTTGTGGTGCTTGCGTGGTAGCTTGTAATGCTGAAAATAACGTTTCTGTTGTGGGTAAAATACAAGTAGCTAAAGCACACGAAATGCATTGGTTACGTATTGATAGATATTATACTGGTGACCCAGAAAATCCGAATGTAGTTTTCCAACCGTTGATGTGTCAACATTGTGACAACGCTCCTTGTGAGAACGTTTGTCCAGTGGCCGCAACTAACCATAGCAGTGAAGGTTTAAACCAAATGACCTATAACCGTTGTATTGGTACAAGATACTGCGCTAATAACTGTCCATATAAAGTTCGTCGTTTTAACTGGTTAGATTACACAGGTGCTGATAGTTTTGGTGACAATCAAAAACCAATGGTTGAAGATGGTACGATGAACGAGGTTGTATTGGATATGAATGACGACTTAACAAGAATGGTTCTAAACCCAGACGTTACAGTACGTGCAAGAGGTGTTATTGAAAAATGTTCTTTCTGTGTGCAACGCTTACAAGCTGGTAAATTAACTGCTAAGAAAGATAGCCGCCCACCAGAAGATAGAGATTTCAAAGTTGCTTGTCAACAAGCTTGTCCTACTAATGCGATTGTGTTTGGTAATGCAAACAGTGAGAAAAGTGAAATCACTATTGTTCGTAAAGCTAATCAGCAGCGTTTATTTTTATCTCTTGAGCAATTACATATATTGCCTAATGTAACATATATGGCTAAAGTGAGAAATATCGACGAAACGGAACATGCTGGTGCTGAAAAGAAGGAAAGTACTAAAGCTGAACACGTAGGATAGAAATAACGGTGAGGAAGCACAATAAAGTATCTAAACGATGCAGTGTGCAACGCAACGAAGTTTAATAGTAGTAAAAAGCTGGTTACATAAATATTCCTAAGAGTAAAATCGAGGGTTAATAATAACAAGAGACAGATGCATTTAAAGTACGAATCACAATTAAGGGAACCGTTAGTTACGGGCAATAAAAATTACCATCAGGTAACTGAAGATATTTTAGCCCCTATTGAAGGCAAGCCAACAAAGCTATGGTATGTAGGGTTTTACATAGCTGTTGCATTGCTTATGTTTGGTGTGTACAGTGTGTACAGAGAGGTTACTTATGGTATCGGTCAGTGGAATTTGAACAAAACCATTGGTTGGGGATGGGATATTACCAACTTCGTTTGGTGGGTTGGTATTGGTCATGCTGGTACTTTGATATCTGCTATCTTATTATTATTTAGACAAGGATGGCGCACTGGTGTAAACCGTGCTGCAGAAGCTATGACAATTTTTGCCGTTATGTGCGCTGGTCAGTTCCCAATTTTCCACATGGGGCGTGTTTGGATGGCATTTTTCGTATTACCTTATCCTAATAGCCGCGGTCCATTATGGGTGAATTTTAACTCACCTTTGTTATGGGACGTATTTGCGATATCTACTTATTTCACAGTGTCATTATTGTTCTGGTATAGTGGTTTAATTCCTGACTTTGCAACAGTGCGTGACAGAGCAAAAACGAAGTTGCGTAAACATTTATATGGTTTAGCGGCTTTTGGTTGGACAGGTAGTACCAAACACTGGCAACGTATAGAAAGTTTACACCTTGTATTAGCTGGTTTATCTACACCACTAGTATTATCAGTACACACAATTGTATCTTTTGACTTTGCTACATCTGTGATTCCTGGTTGGCATACAACAATTTTCCCACCTTATTTCGTAGCAGGAGCTGTATTCTCTGGCTTTGCAATGGTACAATCGTTAATGATTATTGTACGTAAAGTCTTTGGTTTGCAAGACTATATTACACTTGGTCACATTGAAGCAATGAACAAGGTAATTGTAACCACAGGTTCAATTGTAGGTGTTGCTTACTTAACCGAGTTGTTTATGGGTTGGTATAGCCAAAGTAAATATGAAGGGTATACGTTCTGGTATAGCCGTGCTAATTTGTTTAGTCCTTATGGTTGGAGTTACTGGGGTATGATGGCTTGTAATGTATTAAGTCCCCAAATTTTCTGGTTTAAGAAAATGAGAAGAAACCTCTTTGTTACTTTTTTCATGAGTATCATCGTAAACGTAGGTATGTGGTTCGAGCGTTTTGTAATTATTGTTACATCTTTATATAGAGATTATTTACCATCTTCTTGGAGTGTGTACTATAGTCCTTCAATCTGGGAAATTGGTTTCTATTTAGGTACGTTTGGCTTATTCTTTACATGTTTCTTCTTATTTGCAAAATATTTCCCTGTAATTGCTGTTGCCGAAATTAAATACGTTTTGAAAACAACGGGCAACAATTACAAAGCTGATATGAGTGAAGTAGAAACGCAGAAATTAGACGAGTTTGTACATGAATATGCACATTAAAAGGCAACAGTCGACAGTCAATAGTCGACAGTATTAACAATAAGTTTTTACTATAGTCTGTAGACTATAGTCTATAGATATAAAAATTGACTATGGCAAAGAAGAAATTTGTAATTGGTTGTTTCGATAATGAAGACGTTTTGTTTCCTGCGGTAAAAAAGGTGCGTACTGCTGGTTATAAAATACAAGATGTTTATACACCATTTCCCGTTCATGGCTTAGATCATGCTCTGGGAATGAGAGAAACAAGTATACATACAGCTGGTTTTATTTACGGTGTTATTGGTACCACTACGGCAATTAGTTGTATTAGTTGGATCTTTACCAAAGATTGGCCTCTAAACATTGGAGGTAAACCACATTTTGCTTTACCAGCTTGGATACCAATCATGTTTGAGTTAACTGTTTTATTTGCAGCTGTTGGTATGGTGTTAACCTTTTGCTATCTATGTCAGCTGGCACCAGGGGTTAAAAAGCACCATTTTCATGCTCGATCTACAGATGACTTATTCGTAATGGTTATAGAATGTACTGATAAGACAAATACCGACGACTTGAAAGCGTTTTTAGCCAACGCAGGAGCACTAGAAACCGATTTACAAATAGCTGAAGACGGATGGTGGCTTGGTAGATATGATCAAGATGAAATGCCTTTTGAAACAGCACAAACAGTAGCAGCTTAATTATAACAAACGATGAAGAAATTATCTATTATAGCTTTTTTATGTGCAGGTGCAGTAATTGTTAGCTGTAGCGACGTGAAACGTAAACCAGGTAGCATTTATATGCCAGATATGGCTTATAGCCGTGCTTATGAGACTTACGCCGACCACAGTAATTTAGCTGAAAAAAACATTAATTATAACAATAGACCGGTTGAAGGTACTATTGCACGCGGGGAGGAAATGCCTTTTCACATTTCAAAAGACGCTGCCGGCGATACAACAAACTATTTTGCTTCAAAAGCAGTTAAAAATCCGTTTGATAGTTTAAATAAAAAACAATTAGTTGAAGCAGAACGTCTCTATCTTATTAATTGCGGTATTTGCCATGGTCCTAAATTAGATGGTAACGGTCCTTTGTATAAAGGTGGTGAGGGACCTTATCCAGCGAAGCCCGCTACATTGGTTGGTGATGTGAAATATGAATCAATGCCAGAAGGACAGATGTTTTATTCGGTTGCGTATGGTAAAAATCTAATGGGTAGCTATGCGTCTCAATTGAGTAGAACACAACGTTGGATGGTGATTAAATATATTAAAGGTATGCAATCGGCGGCTAAAGCAACAAGTGCACCAGCAGCTGAAACAATGGCAGCAAAGTAATTTTACTAAATAGTTATCGAATTTATTCGGCGGACATTCAAAAAATAAACAATGGCATCTATAAGAGAACAATTTGAAATTCCTTCTAAACTAAAAACATGGTCTTTGGCCTTAATTGGTATTGGTTTGTTGGCATTGATAATCGGTTTTATTACCAAAGGGAGAGGAACTGAAGAAGAACAAGTAGAGTTTATAGGTACAATCATGTACAATACTATATTTTTTACACTCATTTGTAATGGTGCAATGTTCTTCATTTGCGTATGTACTTTGGCAATGGGTGGCTGGTATCAAGCTTTTCGGCGTATCCCTGAAGCCATATCTACTTTGGTACCAATTTTTGGTGGGATTACACTTGTAGTGCTATTGTATGTTGGTTGGTCTGGTAATCACCATATTTATCATTGGTTAGATACGGATGCTGTTGCTAAAGATGAAATTTTAAAAGGTAAATCAGGGTTCTTAAATATTAAATTCTTTACTATTTGGACTGTTTTGACTATTGGTTTATGGAGCTTGTTAGGTTGGAGAATGCGCCAAATAAGTAATGAGGCTGATAAAGAACCATTTGATGCTACATCTAGTGCCTCATACATTTGGAGAAACACTGTTAGAGCTGCTCTATTTATTGTTTGGTTTGCATTAACTGTAGGTTCTACAATTCCTTGGTTGTGGATGATGAGTATTGATGCGCATTGGTACAGTACTATGTATAGTTGGTACACATTTGCTAGTTCTTGGGTTAGTGCTTTAAGTTTAATAGCACTTTGGATTATCTATATGAAGAACAAAGGTTATATGGAATATGTTAATGAAGAGCATTTGCATGATATGGGAAAATTCATGTTTGCGTTTTCAATCTTTTGGACATATTTATGGTTTTCTCAATATATGTTAATTTGGTATTCAAACCAACCTGAAGAGACTATTTATTTTAAGCATAGAGTACAAGGTGCCTACAAGCCCATCTTCTTCTTGAACTTGATTATTAATTTCCTTTGTCCTGTATTAATTCTGATGAAGAAGGCAGCAAAAAGAAATTATACTTTGGTTACGTTTATGGCTGTTTTAATCATTTTCGGTCATTGGATTGATTTTTACCAAATGGTCATGGGTAGTCTACGTAAAGAAAATGCAGCTCTAAGCTGGTTCGATTTTGGTGTATTGGCTTTATTTGTTGGTTTAATGATCCGTTTTACTGCTAATGCATTAGCAAGTAAACCATTAGTTGCTAAATATCATCCATTCATTAAGGAGAGTATTGTGCATCACACCTAAAATTATTTTGTTGCTTTGCAACTTTAGTTTATAGAAATTGTTTTAATAGTATAGAAAATATTGGTAGCGTTATGACACTGTATTTAACCATCGCCGTTATAGTTTTAGTTTTTGTAATCATTTTTCAGATTTCAAAAGCTAGTGAGTATGTATCTGTATTGAAGGGCGAGGAAACAAGCCGTAAACAGAATAATAAGATCAATGGCTTTTTAATGGTCACTTTCTTAGTACTGGGTTTAATTGGTGTTTGGTATTGCAATCACCTATTTTTCCACAAAACTTTATTTGCTTATGACGCGGCTAGTGTTCAAGGTGAAAAAGTAGATAGTATGTTGTGGTTAACTATTTATGTAACTGGTTCTGTATTCATAGCTACTCAAATCTTATTATTTTGGTTTGCATTTAAATATCAAGAAAGTGATACTAGAAAAGTATTCTATTTCCCACACAATACTAATTTAGAATTACTTTGGACTGTGGTGCCAGCAATTGTACTTACCGTATTAGTTGTAATTGGATTACGTAACTGGTTTTCTTTTACTGGCGAAGCTCCAAAGGGTGCGCAGGTTGTAGAAGTTACTGGTAAACAATTTGGTTGGATATTTCGCTATCCGGGTAAAGACGGCGAATTAGGGAAAAAATATTACAAAAATATTGATGCATCTACTAATGAGTTAGGGTTGGTATGGGACGATAAATTAGCACAAGATGATATTGTAAGTACACAAGCTTTATATGTTGTAAAAGGCAAACCTGTTAAGTTGATTATTGGTAGCAGAGATGTAATTCATGATGTAGGTTTAACACAGTTTCGCTTAAAAATGGATGCTGTGCCTGGTATCCCAACTACCATGTGGTTTACACCTAAGTACACAACTAAAGAAATGAAGGAAGTGTCTGGCAATCCAAACTTTGTTTATGAAATTAGTTGTGACCAGATGTGCGGTAATGGTCACTATTCAATGAGAGGGATTATTGAAGTAGTTACACAAGCAGAATATGATGTTTGGATGGCAAAACAAAAGCCGCAATATTATGCAGCTTTTCCAGAAAAAGACCCCAACGCAATAAAAGCTGATAGTACTGTTAAAGTAGCTATTGCAAAAGCGCCTTAGCCATTACACGAAAAGTAATAGCAAAATTTTAATCTAATAATTTCGATTTTTAAAGATAGTTATATGAGTACTGAAGCGATTTTACATTCACATTCTGATGTTGCTGTTGGTCACGACGTTCATGTTGAACATCATGAACACCACCATCACGAAACCTTTATTTCTAAGTACGTGTTTAGTATGGATCATAAGATGATTGCTAAACAATTTTTAATCACAGGTATGGTTTGGGCTGTATTAGGTGGGTTAATGAGTGTTTTGTTTCGTTTACAGCTTGGATATCCAGATAGTACCTTTCCCATTTTAGAAGACTTGTTGGGTAAGTGGGCAAAAGGTGGTAGAATTTCTCCTGAAGCCTATTATGCCTTAGTTACTACACACGGTACTGTATTGGTATTTTTCGTATTAACAGCTGGCCTCAGCGGAACTTTTGCCAATTTCCTAATTCCATTACAAATTGGTGCAAGAGACATGGCATCACCATTTATGAATATGCTAAGTTACTGGTTCTTTTTTGCTGCCAGTATTGTTATGTTATCCTCTCTATTTGTAGAGACAGGACCATTTAGTGGTGGTTGGACAGCTTATCCACCTTTATCTGCGCTTGGTTCAGCGTCTCCTGGCTCTAAAACTGGAATGGATTTGTGGTTGGTTAGTATGGCGTTATTTGTAGTATCTTCCTTACTAGGTGGATTAAATTATATAGCTACCATCTTAAATATGCGTACTAAGGGTATGAGTATGACAAGATTACCTCTTACCATCTGGGCATTGTTTTTTACTGCAGTTTTAGGTGTATTATCTTTTCCCGTATTATTTTCTGGTTTTATATTATTAATTTTCGATAGAAATTTTGGTACAAGTTTTTATTTAAGTGATATTTATGTAAACGGTGTTGGTGCTTTGCCTAACGAAGGTGGTAGTGCTATTTTGTATCAACATTTGTTTTGGTTCCTAGGTCACCCAGAGGTTTATATTATTTTATTACCAGCAATGGGTATGGTTTCGGAAATATTGTCTGTTAATTCTCGTAAACCTATTTTTGGGTACATGGCAATGATTGGCTCTTTGTTTGCAATTGCAATATTGGCTTTTTTAGTGTGGGCGCACCATATGTTCGTAACTGGGTTAAATCCATTCTTAGGTTCTATATTTGTTTTGCTGACATTGTTAATCGCTGTTCCTTCTGCTATCAAGGTGTTTAACTGGCTAACTACTTTATGGCGTGGTAATATTCGTTTCACGCCTGCAATGATGTTTGCAATTGGTTTTGTAAGTTTATTTATCTCTGGTGGTTTAACAGGTATTTGGTTAGGTAATTCTGCCCTAGATATTCACTTACATGATACTTATTTCGTAATTGCGCATTTCCACATTGTAATGGGTGTTGCAAGTATGTTTGGCATGTTTGCAGGTATATACCACTGGTATCCTAAAATGTACGGTCGTTTTTTAAATAATTCACTTGGTTATATCCACTTTTGGATTACAATAGCAGGTGCTTACTTAATTTTCTGGCCAATGCACTACGAAGGTTTAGCAGGTATGCCACGTAGATATTATGATTACAGTATTTGGGAAAGTTTCAAACAATTTGCAGATCTAAATAGATTTATTAGTACTGTAGCCATGGTAGTATTTGCGACGCAGCTACTATTTTTATTAAACTTCTTCTATTCAATTTTTAAAGGTAGAAAAGTAACCGTTCAAAATCCTTGGGGGTCTAATAGTTTAGAGTGGACAGCACCAATTAATCCTGGTCACGGTAACTGGGTTGGTGAAATACCAGAGGTTCACCGTTGGGCGTATGATTATGGCAAAGATGGTAAAGAATTTATACCACAAACTGTACCTATTGGTGCAGATGAAAGTCATCATTAAGATTATTTAATTGCCTGCAAAAAGAGGTAATAGTTTCAGAATATTTGTAATGCCCTGACTGAATCAGGGCATTATTTTTTAAATTGAGTTTAGCTAAGATGAAGGAAAAGTATGTGGTAATTACACACTAAATTTGCTTTTCTCTCAACTGAAAATTTGTAATGGATAATTCACAAAACACATCTAGTTCAACATCATTCACATTGGCTTCTAAAGTGAAGGATTACTTTCAGTTAATAAAATTCACTTTGAGCTTTACAGTTGTGTTTTCTTGTGTTATTTGTTTTTTATTAGCACCCAACAATGGGTATGATTGGTGGATGATCACTGTAATATTTGTTGCAGGTATGCTTGTAACAGGAAGTGCAAATGCCATCAATCAATCTGTTGAGAAAGATACCGATGCCTTGATGAAAAGAACTGGCTCAAGACCTGTAGCAAGTGGTAGGATGTCTCAAACTGAAGCCTATACTTTTGCATTTATTACAGGCATGCTAGGTGTAGTAATGATGTGGTATTTTTTTAATCTCTCATCTGCACTACTATCTGCATTTAGTTTATTTTTATATGCGTTTATTTATACACCATTAAAAAAAATTAATTCAATAGCTGTTTTAGTTGGTGCTTTTCCTGGCGCTTTGCCATGTTTGATAGGTTGGGTTGCTGGTTTTTACAATCAGCCGATAGCTTGGACAGGTGGTTTAATTTTGTTTGGGATTCAATTTTTATGGCAGTTTCCGCACTTCTGGGCTATTGCATGGGTAGCGCATCAAGATTATAGTAAAGCAGGTTTTAAACTATTGCCAGCAGATAAAGGACCGACTAAGTTTACGGCAGTACAGGCGATCATGTATAGCGCTTTAATGATACCCGTAGGTATTTTGCCAAAGGTTTTTGGTATCACGGGTAATATTAGTTTATGGATTGTTTTAGCCGCAAACGTATTTATGGTTATTCAAAGCATCAGGTTGTATAAGGAAATGGATGTTAAAGCAGCTAGACGTGTAATGTTTAGTAGTTATATTTACTTGCCAATCGTCTTATTGGCATTATTGGCTGATAAATTACATTAGAAAGAAGCTGCTTTTGAATAGTTGAGGAAAGCATCTAATTGTTGCAGTGTACAACGCAACGAAGTTGAATTTAATAAAAAAGTTGATAACAAAAATATAAGTGAAGATGGCAACAGCGCGTTCAAACGAGGTAAAACGTATCCACCCACATAAATTTACATTATGGGTGGCAATGGGCAGCATTGTGATGATGTTTGCAGGGTTAACTAGTGCCTATATTGTTAAAAAAAATCAAACTAACTGGCTAGAGTTTAGTTTGCCATTAGTGTTTTGGTACAGCACGGCAGTAATTTTAGCTAGCAGTGTCTCCATCCATTTAGCACAAAAAAGTTTTAAGGCGAGAGAGATGAGCCGTTATAGATTGCTAATCACAATCACGGCTGTTTTAGGGGTATTATTTATGGGGTTACAAGTGTCAGGTTTTTACGCTTTAGAGGGAAAAAATATTCATTTAACAGGACCAAATAGTAATGCGGCTTCTTCCTTTTTATTAGTCATTACATTGGTACACATGGCACACGTATTAGGCGGTGTGATTGCGATACTTATTACATTTATTAAAGCATTTAATAGTAAGTCTAAAAATTACAGTAGTGTGCCTATAGAAGTATTAAGCACTTATTGGCATTTTGTAGATATTTTATGGATTTACTTATTCATCTTTTTCAATTGGTTGAGATAATTAAGAAAAATTTGAAGTTTATGCACGTTTATTGAACAACAGCTAATATTTTTGTAACCGAATCTTAGAACAATCTCATGAGTACAACAACTGCAGCGTTACCCACAAAATTGTGGAATGGTGGAAAAAGCCCTTTTAATGTAGAGTATGGCAAACTGATGATGTGGTATTTTTTAATGAGTGATGCCTTCACTTTTGGTGCCTTCCTGATTTCTTATGGTACCATTCGTTTCTCATCTAACGGCTGGCCCAATCCAAACGAAGTATTTCAATCGTTTCCAGGCCTTGGTGCTGGTTACCCGTTAATGTTTGTGAGTTTAATGACATTTATTTTGATCATTAGCTCTGTAACAATGGTGCTGGCAGTGCATGCAGGGCATAATATGGATAAAAAAGGTGTTGTAACAAACTTAATTTTAACCATTATAGGTGGTGCTGCCTTTCTAAGTTGTCAAGCTTGGGAGTGGACGCATTTGCACGCTGAAGGCGCTTGGTGGGGTTTAAATCCATTTTTAAATGCCGATCACACACAATCATCTACCAACTTCACTAATTACTTTTTTACAATTACTGGTTTTCATGGTTTTCACGTACTAAGCGGTGTCATTATCAATATTGTCATGTTAATTATGACGTTAACTGACCAGTTTGAAAAACGTGGACATTATTTAATGATTGAGAAAGCTGGTTTATATTGGCACTTTGTAGATTTAGTTTGGGTATTTGTATTTACCTGCTTTTATTTAATCTAATGTAGTAGCAATATACTTTAATTAATTTATTATATAATATTATGGCACAAGCAGTACATGCAGAACATAGCAACGATGGCGCAGTAAAAGAAATTTGGAAAGTGACAGGTATTCTTACTGCATTAACCCTAATAGAATTGGCTATTGGTTTTTATATGATGAGCGTACAAGCACCCAATTTTCGATTGGCTTTGAAGGGTACAATAGTTATTTTAATGATGGTAAAAGCGTTTTATATAGTTGGTTATTTTATGCACTTAAAGCATGAATTAAAGAACTTGATTATGACCATCGTAGTTCCTTTGGCTTTATTTATATGGTTTATAACAGCTTTTTTATATGAGGGTAATTCATATAAAAACTTGCGTAACACGTACGATCCATACAAAAAAGCACAAACTGAAATTAAAATAGAAAAGAAAGAGGAAACGCATGGTGCAGAACCACACAAAGCAGTAGAATAATTTAAGTTTTGAAGTAATTTACTTATTGACATATTTTGAACCATCGCTATTATGGCGATGGTTTTTTGTGAAAATTATATACAGTAAGTGTTAAATAAATAAAGCTTATAAAATATTTATTATGAACAAAAAAGCATTATTGGCACTCTGTTTGGCAATTTTACTCCCGGTGGGCAGTTACCTTATTTTAAAAGGCGCTAGCGAAAACGCAGTAGACATGCCGCGTAAATATTTACTAGATACAGTTATTGAAGGTGTACAAAATGGGAAACAATTTTCTGATAGTATTTGGCACAAAACAGCCAATATTACTTTGGTTAATCAGCTTGGCGATACAGTAAGTTTGTATGATAAGCCAGGCAAAATTATCGTTGCGGATTTCTTTTTTACACATTGTAGAAGCATTTGCCCTAAGCTTACTAGAAATATGGCTAAGCTACAGCATAGTTTTATTTTAGGAGGCGATACGAGAAAGAAAATTGACACATCAATCGTTCAGTTTATATCCTTTTCTATAGATGCAGAGCGTGATAGTGTGAGTGTATTAAAAAATTATGCTGATCGTTTTAATGTGAACCATGATAATTGGTGGATGCTTACGGGAAACCATGACAGCATCGCCAAATTTGCATTTGCTGAATTAAAAGTAGATAAATTTAGTGGTGAGCCGGTAGATTCGGATTTTGTACATACCAATCGGTTTGTAGTACTCGACAAAAATTATGTAGTAAGAGGTTATTACAATGGTTTAGATTCTGCATCTATGACCAAATTAGCTAGAGATATTGGCTTGCTTATGCTAGAAAAAGATAAAACAAAGAAGAGCGAAGTCTTTACAGCTATCGTAGATCTTAAATGGCTTTGGTTAATCATTCTTATTTTGGTGGTTGCTTTTATACTATTTATGAGTAGTAGACGAAAAATAAATGGCTAATTAGCTCAACCTATTAATTAACTGCTTGTTACTGAATTTTATAAATTTTTCTATTATGTTGGCAGCAACTTTTTCAAAAAACGATAAATTGGCTAATTGGCTAATTGGAATTTTTTCGTTGGTGGTATTTACTATCGTGGTGTTACTTGGCAAGTTTAAATTACATGTAGACTTAGGATTTGATGTCCACATTTTTGCAACTATAAATGCTATCGTTAATGCTTTGATAGCTGTTTTGTTGGTGCTGGCTTTAGTAGCTGTAAAAAAACAGAATTATCACTCGCACAAAAAATTTATGCTGGCAGCTTTGGTAATGTCTATTGTATTCTTAGTGTCATATATTGCCCATCATTTGCTAGCAGGTGAGGCAAAATTTGGTGATAGTAACCACGATGGCATTTTGAGCGACGAAGAGAAACTTGCTGTAGGCTCTATTAGAATAGTATATTATATTATCTTAGCCACACATATTTTTTTAGCAGCAGTTATTTTACCTTTCATTCTATTTACAGCATACAGAGCCTTGGTCGCTGAGTTTCCTGTTCATAAAAAATTAGCGCGTATTACTTGGCCTTTGTGGTTTTATGTAGCTGTCACTGGGCCAATTGTGTACTTAATGATTAGCCCATATTATAGTTAAACTATTTAGCAAGATATCTTATAGCAAAACGCTAATAATTTTTAGTTATTGGCGTTTAGTTGTATTAGTTTAAAACTATTTAAACAGCTTGTTTAACGCTTTTAATAGCGGCACTCATTTCTTTAATTAATGACATGTCTTTTTCTATAGCGTTGCCAACTACAATTACATCTGCACCGGCCTTGCAATTTAAATAGGCTTTCTCTGGTGTGGTAATACCGCCACCAACAATTAATGGGGCTTCAATATGTTGTGATACTAGTTGTATCATTTTTTCCGTGATGGGTCTTTGTGCACCACTGCCTGCATCCATATATATTAGCTTCATCCCGAGCATTTCGCCAGCCATTGCGGTGCACATAGCTATTTCATTTTTATCGGCTGGTATTGGGCTTGCATTAGATATATATGAAACGGTTGTAGGTGCCCCACCATCAACAACCATGTAGCCAGTTGGCATTATTTCTAAACCACTCTTTTTTACAAATGGTGCAGAAATTACATGTTGGCCAATTAATAATTCAGGATTGCGCCCAGAAATAAGTGATAAATACAATAATGCATCTGCGTAGCGACTTACTTGAGATGGTGAACCAGGAAATAAAATGACAGGAATATCACAATTGCCTTTTATCTGCTTGATACAATCATCTAAGTGATTAGAAATAACTAGGCTACCGCCTACAAAAAAATAATCAACAGAGGCTTCTAGAGCTACATTAACCAACTTGTCTATACCGGCCACATCAACCTTATCAGGGTCAATAAGAACCGAGAAGGACTTCCTGCCTTGCGACTTTTTTGCAACAAATTGATTATACAATGCCTGCTTCATGCAATTTTAATAAATGTGATTGCTGCAAAAATGCAAAAACTTTGCCATTAAAGCAGTTATTCTGAATTATTTATCTGTTACATACGAGAAACTGTATAAATAAAGTTTCTTCCTATCTGCAATATAGGTTTTCTAAGGCATCTAATACCAATTTTTGTATTTATGTATTCGAATTTTATATAATTTTTTAAGATGAGGTAATAATGATATTATGAATAATTTAATTAATTATATTTCATAAAAAAAATGTACAAATAAATTTGTTTAATTTATTAGGCATCACAGTATTGTATAATAATACCCAAAAGCATTATCCACATCTGTTGAAATTTGTAGCGTTGTATTTCAGAAACAGTAAGATATTTTCGTAGAGGGGCTTAACAATTTGTTAACCAAGTTTATTACACTTACAAATCAGCAAAATAATCATCGCTTGTTATGGCAAAAACTACCAACAAAGGCTTACAATTTAGCCGCCGCTTTACAAAAGAAGATGTTAGTCCTTATGACATGTTTGAGTACGATTACAGAGATAGTGTGATAAAAAATCCAACAGGTGAAAAGGTATTTGAAATGAATAATGTAGAGGTGCCAAAACAATGGAGCCAAATTGCTACAGATATTCTTGCTCAAAAATATTTTCGTAAAGCAGGTGTGCCACAAGCTGATGGAACTGTGGGAAGAGAAACTTCCATAAAGCAGGTGGCGCATCGTATGGCAAACTGCTGGCGTGTTTGGGGCGAACGTTATGGTTATTTTGCTACAGAAAAAGATGCACAAATTTTTTACGACGAGTTGGCATATAGTATTTTAAATCAATCTTGTGTGCCCAATAGCCCACAATGGTTTAATACTGGCTTACACGAAAGCTATGGTATTACTGGCAAGCCACAAGGGCATTATTATGTAGATGCAAATGATGGTCAACTGAAAAAATCAACCAATGCATACGAACGTCCTCAACCACATGCTTGCTTTATTTTAAGTGTCAGCGATGACTTGGTAAATGATGGTGGTATTATGGATTTATTTGTACGTGAAGCTCGTATTTTTAAATATGGTAGCGGTGTGGGCACAAACTATTCTCAAATACGAGGCGCTAATGAAAAATTGAGTGGCGGTGGCACTTCTAGCGGGTTAATGAGCTTTTTAAAAATTGGTGATAGAGCTGCTGGTGCTATTAAAAGCGGTGGTACTACAAGACGTGCTGCTAAGATGGTGTGTTTAGATTTAGACCATCCAGAAATCATGGAATTTATCAACTGGAAAGTTGGAGAAGAAAAGAAAGTTGCAGCATTAGTAGCTGCTGGTTATGATAATAGTTACGAAGGTGAAGCTTATATGACTGTTGCTGGCCAAAATTCCAATAATTCAATTCGTATTCCTAACACTTTTTTTAAAGTGTTGGCAGAAGATGGTGATTGGGAATTAAAAGCTAGAACAGATGGCAGAACCATGAAAAGAGTTCCTGCCCGTGAAGTATGGAATCAAATTGCTTATGCAGCTTGGGCTTGTGCCGATCCTGGTACTCAATACGATACAACCATTAACGAATGGCATACTTGCCCACAAGGAGGTCGTATCAATGCTTCTAACCCTTGCAGTGAGTACATGTTTTTAGATAATACTGCTTGTAATTTGGCGTCAATTAATTTACGAAAATTCTTTGATGAAAATACCAATAAGCTTGATGTAGCAGGCATAGAATACATCAGTCGTTTATGGACAATTGTGCTAGAAATTTCTGTATTGATGGCGCAATTTCCTAGTAAAGAAGTGGCACAATTAAGTTACGATTATAGAACACTTGGTTTAGGCTTTGCCAATCTTGGTACGGTATTAATGATTAGCGGTATACCTTATGATAGTGAAGAAGCACGTGGTATTGCAGGTGCTGTAAGTGCTGTAATGACTGGTGTTGCTTATAAAACTTCGGCTGAAATGGCGAGTTTTTTAGGCCCATTCGCTAAGTATGAAGAAAATAAAACTGATATGTTACGTGTAATGCGTAACCATCGTGCTGCTGCTTACGATGCTTCTGAAGCTTATGAAGGATTAGAAATAAAACCTCAAGGTATCAATGCCAAATATTGCCCTGATTTTTTATTAACAGCTGCTACAAAGGCTTGGGATGATGCCGTGCAAATGGGTGAAAAATATGGGTACAGAAATGCGCAAACAACTGTAATTGCACCTACTGGTACCATTGGTTTGGTAATGGATTGCGATACCACAGGTGTTGAACCCGATTTTGCTTTGGTGAAATTTAAAAAACTGAGTGGTGGTGGCTATTTCAAAATTATTAATGGTGCAGTGCCAAATGCCTTAAAAACATTAGGCTACAGTCAAAAAGAAATTAATGCCATCGAGAAATATGCTGTAGGTGCTGCCAGTTTTGATGGTGCGCCTTTTATTAATACACAAACATTATTAGCCAAAGGGTTTTTGCAAGAAGAAATTAATAAGTTAAATAATGCGGCAAAAGCTGCTTTTGAAATTGGCTTCATTTTTAACCGTTATGCTTTAGGCGATGCATGTTTATTACGCCTAGGTTTTACAGAAGATCAGTTTGGTGATTTTAGTTTTAATATGCTAGAAGGCTTAGGTTTTACCGAAGACGAAATTGATGCTGCCAATGATTATATCTGCGGTGCTATGACGGTAGAAGGTGCGCCATACTTGAAAGACGAGCATTTGCCAGTATTTGATTGTGCCAATAAATGTGGTAAAAAAGGGCAACGTTTTATTCATGCACATGGGCATATTCGCATGATGGGTGCTTGTCAGCCTTTCCTTAGTGGTGCTATTTCTAAAACGATTAATTTACCTAATGAGGCTACCATTGAAGAGATAGCTGATTGCTATAAAATGAGTTGGGAATTGGGATTAAAAGCCAATGCTTTATACCGTGATGGTAGTAAATTATCACAGCCATTAAGTAATAAATCTGATAAAAAGAAAAAGACGGAAAATCAGGAAGACCAAAAATCAGAAAGTGTTGAGTTGTCTACCGACTCTCGACTTCAGACTTCGGACTTTTCTTCCAACATTGTTGATCTCACAAAATTGACTGTTGATGAATTGTTAGAGGAAGTTAATAAGCGCATGGTTGCATCTAAAGACACGAAATTGAAACGTGAATTATCTAGAATTGTTGAACGTAAATCATTGCCAGCAAAACGCCGTGGTTATACACAAAAAGCTAAAATAAACGGTCAGGTATTGTTCTTGCGTACTGGTGAATATGCTGATGGAACTTTAGGTGAAATATTTATTGATTTGGCTAAAGAAGGATCAACACTACGCAGTTTGATGAACTGTTTTGCAATCTCTATTTCTGTTGGCTTGCAATATGGTGTGCCGTTAGAAGAGTTTGTAGAAAAGTTTGTGTTTACCAAATTTGAACCAGCAGGTATGGTAGATCATCCAAATATTAAAACTACAACTTCATTGGTTGATTTTGTTTTCCGTGCTTTAGCTTTTGATTATTTAGATAGAACTGATTTGGTACACGTATTAAATAAGCCAGAAGTAGAAAATACTGGTGCAGATGACGATGTAACTTTTATTGGTCAGCCAGAATTAAGTAGTATGCGTGTTGCTGCATCACCAGTTACGCAACCGCAAAAATACCTGCAAGCAACAATTACTAAGACAGATTATGGTATGGATGCTGTAAATGCAGCGGCAAAAAGTATGCAAAGTGATGCGCCTAGTTGTAATACTTGCGGGCATATTACTATCCGTAGTGGTACGTGCTACAAGTGTTTAAATTGCGGAAATAGTATGGGTTGTAGCTAATAAATTTAATTTCTTCATTGATACGCAATAAAAATGCCTCGCTATTGTGAGGCATTTTATTACATAATCGCCAATAGATGTGTAATAAAAAACCCAGAACAAAAGTTCTGGGCATGTTGTTAACCCCCGTTGGAAAACAAACATTGAGAAATACTAAATGATATTATGTTCAAATAAACAGTTTATAATAACACGTATAAATATCACATTTGTAAAAAATAACTTATATTTTGGTCCAATACTTCAAAAATTAAAATAACTATTTTAGGAGTTACTATTTAGATTGTAAAAATAAGTAGTCGTTTCAATTGTAACAACTGCGAATATTCGCAGTTGTTACTATCAAAAATTTTCGCTATTAGATTTTAAAAGTAAAAAAATATAATATTTTGTTATGAGCGATAGTCAAAATTTTGGTAATTATTCAAAGTCTTTTATAACCGATATTCCTGCTGATTTAACTACTAAGGAAGCTCAATTTTTTAAACAAACAATCCCTAAATTTCCATTAGAAGCTATTTATATTTATTCTTTTAAAGAAGGTAAAATGCTATACGCTGATGGCTGGGAAGACGTTGTTGGTTATAAAGATCATGAGATTTCGATGCTTAAAATAGTAATGATGACTGCCAGAGATTTTGCGCCATTTGTACACGAGTTAAATGACAAAGCTTTAATGTTTATTCATAAAAAAAATGCAGATCTAGATAAATATAGTTTTTTAATTGAGCAAAAAAAAGTTCATAAAAATGGTATGGAAGTACCCATTGTAGCAAGGGTAGGTGTGTACGACTATACAGATGGAAAAGTAGTTTCAATTATTGGGCGTTTTCAATTGAATAATAATTTGCGTTTTGGTAAAGTGATGCGTTACGCAGCTTTCGGGCCAGAGAAAAACGAGTTTGAGGAAGAGCTGAACAAAACATTATTTTACAAAAATGCCATTTCTAACAAAGAGAAAGATGTACTAGCTTTAATTGCCAAAGGCTATTCTT
Source organism: Chitinophagales bacterium (assembly GCA_043780175.1). Taxonomy (GTDB): domain Bacteria; phylum Bacteroidota; class Bacteroidia; order Chitinophagales; family Chitinophagaceae; genus Parasediminibacterium. The sequence continues at coordinate 4,126 of JAYWCY010000098.1, read as the reverse complement.
TAAAAGAAGTTGCCGCACTTTTAAAAGTATCACAATCTGCAGTGGAAAAGCGTATTATTCCTTTGTATAAACGTTTTGATGTTAAAAGCATGCCACACTTAGTAAGTTTTGCATATGAGAATCATATTTTACCTTAATAAGTAGGCTAGTATATTATGATAAATCAATGCTACTTATATCATTTGTATTTACCCCAATTTTTTGTAGTAAATCAATCCAGTTATTCACTTTACAGTTATCCATTTCTTGGTTACCCAAAACCCAAATCACTGAACTTCCTTTTAAAGTCTTTTTATTCGTTTCGCTTTGCAAATTATTATCTAAAAAATTATAAAAATCTTGTGGCGTTACAAGGTTACTTTTTACTGGCAAGCCAGGATTAATATCATCAATTATTAAAAGACTGGCATGTTGCCAAGTCCATAAATCAAGACATTTTGGTTGGTTGGTGTCAATAGCTGCTTCAAAAAATAAGCTAAAAAGCTTCATGGCCGTTGTGTAGCTACAACGATGATGTGTAATTGATAATTCATTTGCGATAGCTACGCACAAGCTTGTTTTGCCAGATTTATTTTCGCCAAATACCAGTAAGTGTTTGTCACTAGCTGCATTGGCAATAAATTCTTTTACAACTGCTTTATTCGCATCATTTATCATCATATTCCATTGGCTTAGCCTAAATTGAAATGGATAATTAGCTGCTTGCTGATACATTTTGGTAGTGTACCAATCGTAGCTTGGGTATAATACTAGCACAATTAAAATAAGTAATGTGTTATAGATTAATGGCTGAGATGTTACAGCATTACCCATTGTAAATGCACCAATCCAAAAGAAGCATACATCAATAGCTGTATCGTAAGCAATATTGGCCCAAGCTGGTGCAAAAGTATAATTGCCAGAGGCATTTTTTTTAGCATGTTTTGATGTTTTAAGTAGTAAGGGCCCAAGAAAATTATATAATTCAAAAAGTAGCCAAACGGCAGCAATTATAAGCGTAGCGTACAAGCCAGGTTGCGGCGAATGCGTATATTTTTTTAATGCGTGATACGCGAAAAAGCAAGGCACAAATCCTAATGAAAAATGGCCAAATTGGTTGGCTAGCCACGAGTAGGTAAGTGTTACACCACGATAAGAATCTTTGCCAATTAAATCGTACTTCAGTTGTTTGAATAACTGTTTTCTAGTGATGGCAGTAGGCATGTTAGATTGATTTTTCAGATATATAATAGCAAGTAAAGCATTTGTAATTAAATAATACTATTTTTTTGATAAATTTTTGACTTGCAAGCATAGTTGCCATATTTCACATATGCTTTAAAATGCTATTTTAAGTGTATTTTTAGTCTCTACAGCTAATTTATTTGTATCTATCGTAATTATTCTTCAATGTTAATGATAGAGAAATGCCACTACAATACTTTACCCTTTACTTTTACAGTTCTATTTTTAACACGCCATGCAACTATCATTCTCTTACGATAAAAAGAAAACCCTTCAAGCATTACGTTACCACTTTATTGCCCGTCCAGAAATAAAGTGGATGATGATATTGGTAAATGTTTTTGCCATATTAGCAGCTGGACTGTTTTACACGCATAAAATAAGACCAGAACCTTTTTTGCTAGGGACTATTATTTGGTTAATAATGATGATAGGCGTTTGGTATATTTTACCATATAGCATTTATAATAAATCCAATACGTTTAAAGAGCACTTCACTATTTTTTTCTCTGAAAGTGAAGTGAAATTAAGTAGTGACAGAGGTTATGTTAATTGGCCTTGGAGTACTTTTGTAATGTTTTTCGAAAGCCCACATTTTTTTCATTTGTATTTTGATGCAAAGTCTTTTTTTATTATCCCCAAAGAAGATATGACAGATGATTTTAGGCACGAATTAAGAGCTTTATTAAAAGCTAAGATTGATAGATAATTACAGTCTTTTTTTACTTATCTTGCTAAAACAGTTTTATTTATTCACCTTAACTCTATTCACACATGCAAAAACTAACCATGCTTTTTTCTACGCTTATGCTTTGCCTTTTTGTAACAGCACAAGTAAAAAATACGGAGGCTTTAAAGGATCAAGCGATTAAAGATATTCAGGTGAAGTACGATGACTATAAAAAAATAGCATTGCAAATTTGGAACTATGCAGAGGTTGGTTATAAAGAAGTAAAAAGCTCTGTGTTGCACCAAAAAACGCTAGCCGATAATGGCTTTGATGTACAAGCAGGTGTGGCAGATATTCCTACCGCATTTGTAGCTACTTATGGCAGTGGTAAACCTGTAATTGGTATTTTGGCCGAGTTTGATGCTTTGCCCGGTTTAGCGCAAACCAATGCACCAGAAAAAACAAGTATTGAAGGGCAAAATGCTGGTCATGCTTGTGGTCACCATTTGTTTGGTACTGCAAGTGTTGCAGCAGCAATTGAATTAAAAAAGTTAATGTCAGAAGGTAAATTAAAAGGTACAATAAAGTTGTACGGTTGCCCAGCCGAAGAAGGTGGTAGCGGCAAAGTGTATATGGTACGTGCAGGATTGTTTAACGATGTAGATGTTGTGATTCATTGGCATCCTGGCAACGACAATGAAGTTACTATGACTAGTGCTTTGGCAAATTCATCGGCAAAGTTCCGCTTTCATGGGTTAGCTGCGCATGCTGCCGCCGCGCCTGAAAGAGGGCGTAGTGCTTTAGATGGTGTGGAAAGTATGGATTATATGGTAAACATGATGCGTGAACATATTCCTCAAGAAACTCGGATACATTATGTAATTACCAATGGTGGTAAAGCACCTAATGTAGTACCTGATTTTGCAGAAGTTTATTATTATGTGCGTCATCCTAAAAGACAAGATGTAAAAGATATTTTTGAACGTGTTGTAAACGCGGCTAAAGGTGCAGCATTAGGAACTGGTACTACGGTAGATTATGAAATAATTGGTGGTACACACGATTTATTATTAAACAGAACACTTGGGGAAGTAATGCAGAAAGACCTTGAAAAAGTGGGCGGTATTATTTACACACCCGATGAAATTGTTTTTGCTAAAAAAATACAGGCAACTTTTACGTTTCCTGCACCAGACTTAGATGTTGCAAGTAAAATAAAACCACTAAAACTTGATGCTAATGCAGGTGGTGGTAGTACCGATGTTGGTGATGTAAGTTATGTTGTGCCTACGGTTGGGTTAAGTACTGCAACTTGGGTGCCTGGCGTGCCTGCACATAGCTGGCAAGCTGTGGCTTGTGGCGGTACCGATATTGGCATTAAAGGGTTAATGGTTGCCGCCAAAACAATGGCTTTAACTGCTATCGATTTATATAACGATAAAGCTATAATTGAAAAGGCTACTGAAGAGTTTAAACAACAAAGAGGTAATTACCAGTATAAAGCTTTATTAGGCGATAGAAAGCCAGCATTAAATTACAGAGACTAAGTACCATTTGTCATTAATCAGTCATTTTAATGATTAAATATAACTTTATACCTATGTTAATTCATTAGTACTTGGCAAATTACGTGTGGTGACATATATTTGCATATACAAACATTATTTATGCCTCAAGTACACGATATATTAAAATTGGCTCACAGAGGTGGTATTGAGCCAAGTATGGATTTATTGTACCATAAAGAGCAACATATTCCTGGATCTATTAGCTATAATATTAACCGCTATTATGCGCAGCATCCTTGGGTAGCTGACGATTCTGGTATGATGGTGTATCACTATGATGCAGCTAAGCCAGACGAAAATTTTTTAGAATTGCGTTATTGTACCACTGGTAATAAATATTGTTACGAGAAAAGTTGTTCTTTTTGTAAAGATCAACCTACTAATTGCAAGGGCGAACAGATTACAGTTGATGTGTTTACTTTTCATTTCTCAGCATCTTTCTTATATCAATTTACACATAATGTTAAATTGAGTAATCGTAAAGATGAAGTGTTGGCTTTTAAACACCCCAACGCATTTACCAAAGTATTTCCATTGTGCAGTAAAAAGCGTAATTCTTTGGATGCATTGCTAAATCATAGCTATACTGGTGCTTTAGAAAATATCTTTATTAATGCCAAAGTGCATGAACTTTTATTATATAGTTTAGATTGCCTGGTAGATG
>JAYWCY010000097.1:0-5243 GCA_043780175.1 Chitinophagales bacterium | reverse complement strand
ATTGCTAATAAAAAAGTAGTAGAAATAGTACCATACCCCATACCTAAACTTCCATCAGCCATTTGTGCAATAAAGCCGCAAAGCATCATTAATAAAAATGACTTGGTGTCTATATAATCAGGTATTTTTTTTGCACCAACTAATATGTCGTTAAAAGGCACATAACTAAAAAATGTATGCCCCACAATCATAAATAAAAATGCCAATAAGCACCACTTTACTATTTGCTGCCATTGTTTATGCTCAGGCTGGTCCGTTGTTTGAATAATAATTTTTGCCGCTAAGGTTTCTGATGCTTCTTGTGTGGCTACTAGGGTTTTAGTTACTTCATTTAGTTGTGTTACTTTATTGGCAAAATCACCTTTTAGTCTTTTGCGAATAGCTGCCATATTATTCAACAACTCATCCATTTCAGCAGGAATTACTTCGTTAAATACCTCTTTAACACGCTTTGCTACTGTAGGCGATTTACCATTGGTAGAAATAGCTATTTTTAAGTTGCCTTTTTTTACAATGCTACCTAAATAGAAGTCGCAGAGTTCTGGTTTATCAGCAGCATTTATTAATATTCTTTTTAGCTTGGCATCGGCTGCAATTTGGGTAGCTAAATCTTTATCATTTACAGCTGCAATAGCCACATCTGCATTATCTAAATCATTACTCTCGTAAGGCTTTTCTATTAGAGTAATAGTTGGGTAGTTGGCTGCAATGGCCTTTATATCATCGCTAATACTGGTAGCTACCAATTTAATTTTTGTGTTGGGCGAATTTGCTAAAACGGCTTCTAATTTTTCTAACCCAATTAATCCGCCGCCAATCATTACCAAGCGAAGATTTTCTAATTTTAAGAATATAGGGAAAAGGTTATTTGTTTCTTTCAAGACTATAAATATTGATAATCTACAAATTTAGTAGGTTTATAGCGATGAGGCAAATCTTATTATGATGTATCTTTAAAATGTAATGCCAAATTGTAAAGCAAAACCTATAGATACTGGCTTGTCATTACCAAAACGCAATGGGATTGGCGTAGCAATAAAAATATTATTCGTTTTCGTTTTTACGATTACTTTATTAAAAACTAAAGTAGCACCATATCTCCCAGCAGTTTCAAAAGCAGCACGTGTTAAAATGGTAAAACCATGCGGTCTACGAAACATAAGACCTGGATGAAACAGTACATTACTGGTTCTACTTGTACCATTTTCGGCATGAATAAATGGTGTAACTTCAAAACTAAAGCCAGTTGTATTGCTGGTTAATACATTTACGCCAAAAGGGAAACCAACTGTATAGCCATTATTTGAAAAATTATAGACTGTATTATCTTTATCAAAAGTCACAATTGGATGTACGACACTGAAATAGCCAGTAGGTTTAGGATAAGTAGTTGTTGAGCTGCTCGTTGCTCGTTGAGCAAAGCTATAAAAACTGATAAGTATACTGTAAAGTGTAAAGCCTTGTTTCATTTGTGTTTGTTTTTTAGACATTGCGAAAATATAGTTTTGGCATCTTTATACATGTGTAATACCGCTTATCTTTTTGCAATAAATTTCTAATAATTCGGTATAAAATATTGCATATAATCGTTTTGTCATTTACTAAAAAAATGCTATATTGACAATTTATTAATAAGTTATTTTTTAATAATAATTATACTTATAATTTATTGCTGTTGAAGGTTAAAGCGCAGCGTAATGCCATAGGTTGTAGGATCGCCTAGAACACCAGCATACAAACCAGAGTTACCTGCAGCTGCTTGTAATTGTTCAAAATAATTGGTGCCAGTTAAGTTACGACCCCAAGCAAAAATGGTGAAATTGTCAGATTTGAACCCTATACGACCATTGAATAAGCTATAGCTATTAATATTTAACACTGCCGAGGGCGTAGGATTTGATGAATAATCAGAGCGATATGAGGCATCAATTGCAACAAAGAATTTACCAGTTCTATTTAAGAATTTGCCTTTGGTAAAACTCCAATCGAAGCCACTAGACAAATTCCAATTAGGAACACCGGGCAAAACACCGCCAGAAGCATTAGTAAATGCTACTTGCTGACCTCCAACAGTTTTTCCTGTTTCTTCAAGTGGTAATGGTGCATTTTTAAACGATATATATTTTGCATCTGTGTAAGCTAATGCCGCATTTACACTAAAGTTTTTACTGTATTGATACGATGCATCTATTTCAATACCTTTTACATTTACTTTTTCTGCATTAGCTAGATAACCTCTGTTTAAACCAATCTGTGGTACTTGTACAGTAGTTTGATAATCATGGATAGCTGTATTAAATGCAGTTATATTTAAAATAGCACCTTTAAATGGTCTTGTTTTAATACCTATCTCATAGTGTTGTACATACTCTGGTTTAATTTGTGCTAATGATAAATCAGCAGAATCGCTGGTGCCTATTGTAGGTAATCCGCCTAAATTTAAGCCGATTGATTTGTAGTTGTTTGAATAAGTTGCATAAGCATTAAAGTTGTCTATAGGTCTGTATGATAGGGTGATATTAGCAGACAAATTGGTATTATTGGTACTTGTTGAGAATATCTGGTTTGAGTAAACGGCTTTCTTTAACGCTAATAAAGCTGGATCAGTTGTTTGTAAACCACCATATGTAATTCTTGAATAATCTAAATCTTTACTATCATAATTATATCTAAGACCAGGTAGCACATGCAAGCCTTTGGTAATTTCCCAATCTAACTGACCAAAAATAGCAGCAGATACGGAGTTTAAATTAAAATCTGTTTTAATGCCATAATTATCCAAAAGACCAGATGTATTATATTTCGCTTGTGCACCATTTGGGCTTGTTTGTACAAATCGCCATTGTGCAGAACCCACTTCTTCCAATTGTGGGGTTGGTGTGGCTAAGTTTTGGTATAAATAGTAAACGCCAATTGCACCACTCAACTTATCATTGATATTGCCAGCATATCTTAATTCTTGAGAATATTGGTTGTGTCGTGAAGCGCCTTGTGACTTAGTTAATGCTGGTATAGCAGTAAAGTCACGGTCATTTACTGGATCCCAATCCCAAAATCGCCAAGCTGTTGTAGATGTTAACGTACCCTTACCAATTTTATAATCAATATTAACGTGTGCACCGCTGATTACTTGATTATGTTTCCATGTATCCGTTTCAACTTTTCTTGAAAATGGATCAATGGTTGGATACGCATAACCTAAATCTTTAACAATTGAATCATATTGTCTATAGGCAGAGCGTTGCGTTTTTGTTACACCAGCTAATACTAATGCATTTCCATCTGGGCTTTGTACATTATAATCTGCTGCGAATAACACTTCCAATTTATCAGTTGGTAGCCATAATATTTGTCCTTTAATGCCCACATTGTTTTGTCCATTAAAATATTGCTGCGATTTCTCGTTGAAAATGGTTCCTTGTCTTTGTGTGCCAGAAAAAGAAACTCTTGCTGCAATATATTTGGTTAAGCCGCCGGAAACAGATGCTTTGGCCTGAATGAAATTGTAATTACCATAACTTAATTCGGCCTTTGTGGTCGGCGTAAATGTTGGTTTTTTAGTGAAAATGTTAAAGGCGCCAGCGGTAGTGTTTTTACCAAATAAAGTACCCTGTGGCCCCCTTAAAACTTCAATCCGATCAATATCAATAAAATCTAATGACGTTACAGCGGGACGTGCATTGTATACACCATCAATGTAAAAACCGACGCCAGGTTCAATACCATCATTTGTTAATCCGAACGTAGACCCTAAACCTCTAATATTTAGGGTGGTATTTCGTGCGTTAGAAGCATATAATTGTACAGAAGGTACTAATTCTTTTAATCTATTCACATTAAACGCACCACTTTCTTCTATTTTAGTGCCACCCAACACAGTAATGGGTATTGGAATATCTTGGGCAACTTCTTGGCGTCGTCTGGAAGTTACCAATACTTCTGTTAATTGATTGTTTTCGGTTAATGAGATGAGAAATGGTGTGGCTTGCAATTCGGTTATTTTAAATTGTTGCTTGTAATAACCAGTAGAACTTACTTCTAAAATTATTGGAAATGGCACTTTAGTCCTAATTTCAAAATTGCCTAAGCTATCAGCTATAGCTAGGGCATTGGTGCCTTTTATACTAATGCTTACAGCAGAAATTTTTGTGCTTTGCTTACTTTTTATAACCCCACGAATAACGTTTTGAGCACGTACAATATTTACGCCCATTAATATTGTAGATAATGTTGTTAAGAAAAGAATACTTGGTAATTTTTCTTTCATGGTTACTTAATGTTTAATTATTATTAAATATGTTATGTTGAATACGATTTTATAGTCTTCTATTTTAGTAGACTATAAAGATAAAAAAAGGTGTTGCTAATTATAAGAATGATGCCCTATATGGGCAATGCAGGGCCTTTTTAAGCGATGTGTAAGTTGTATAAAGCGATGTGGTTACTATAGTAAAATTCATTATTATGTTTTTTTCTTGAGATGCAAATATAATAATATCCTACTAAAATGATAGACTTTTTGAAAATATTTTTTGTCTTTTTTAAATTAAAGAACCCCATTTACTGATAAGTGGCATGGTTTTACGATTGTATAAGTACAATAAAAAAATAAACAATGAAAAAAGTACTATTTCTATTTTTGGCAACAGCGCTAACCTTAAGTGCTATGGCCCAAACTACACCTACTAAAAAAGCTGCTGATAAAGCGATGGTTGCTGATGTGAAAGCATTAAAAGAAGAACGCAAAGAAAGGAATACTAATATTGCGCACGGTAGATTAAAGTCGGCAAAGAATGACCAGAAAGATATTAAGGTAGCTCGTAAGCATTTACATGCTAATAAGAAGCACTTAAAAAATAAAGGTGAGGTTGCACCAGTAGAAAAGGCAAAAGCAAAAGCTAATTAATACCTACTACTTATAATAAAGGCTCACTTGATAGTGAGCCTTTATTATTATACGAGTTGTTGTCTGGTTACAAAATCACCAAAGGTTTCTTTCTGCTTTCTATCTTTTTTATAAGCACCAAATAGATTATCTAATTCTGAGATGATTGCAGTTTCGTCTAGACTTTCCTTATATTTTTTATTTAATCTGATACCTTCTCTATCTCCACCAATATGTAGATTATAGTGCCCAGATGATGTGCCAACTAAACCGATTTCGGCAGCATATGGTCTAGCACAACCGTTGGGGCAGCCCGTCATTCTAATTATAATATCATCATTTTGTAGATCGTATTTTG
>JAYWCY010000096.1:0-3473 GCA_043780175.1 Chitinophagales bacterium | reverse complement strand
CTAGAAATTAATGTAGCCAAGCCAGCACCTTCTATACCCAAAGCTGGTATACCTAAATTGCCATATATAAAAACCCAACATAAAAAAGCATTTATCGGTAAGGAAATCAATGATAAAATCATGGCTGTTTTGGTAAATTGCAATGCATCGGTAAACTGTTTAGTGGCTAAAAATACCATCATTGGCAACAGAGAATACCCCATAATAATTAGGTAATTTTTTGCCAATGCTGCCACCGCAGGTTCTTGCCCCATATGTTGTACATACATTGCCAGTAGATGTACACTACCTGCCAATATTGTGCCTGCAATTAGGCTTAAAGCCCAACCATTAAACAATACATGCGATGATTGTTGATAGTCATTTTTACCGTTGGCAATTGCCACTAAAGGCGTAATGGCAATCATTATACCCATACCTATTACCAATGGAATGGCTATGATATTGGCCACCAAAGAGGCCGCAGCTAAATCTTGATAGCCCAATCTGCCAATCATGGCGGTATCTATTAAACCGTAAGCAACCTGCGTTAAATTGCCCAATATTAAAGGAATCGCAATTTTTAAGGTTGTTCTAAATGCCTGCATCATCATAAGTGGGTAAAAATAGGAAAATGATAGTGGCGTTTGGATAGATAATTATACACTAATTGCCAAAGGCAACAATTATTACAGACTAATTTTATGAACCACTTACAACCTATCTAGTTTAAAATAACCAAGGTGTATATCGTCTTCTTTTGTTGATAAAGAAGGTTGTATTATAACACTGTATCGCTTTTTTAGAGTAGGGTGCAAAATATCTTTCATCTCAAACACATCATCTACATCTACACCATATTTATCATCTATATGCGATGGTGCACCTACAAAACCTGTATGCTTATAAAAAGCAGTTTGTTTAGCTTGGGCAATGGCCGCATCCTTACCACTTGCAACTACTAGCATTTTATAATGAAACTCATCAAACTCGCGTTGCTTGTAGCCGCCTAAATTTATAAAGTAGAGTTTATGACTTTTTTCTACTACTGGACCTACTTTTTCAACTATGGTAATTGCAAAACTATCTACAGTTGTTACTTCACGCCAAGCATCTAGATGAATTACACCCTTTGCCTCTGGCCAAAAATTAAGAATTTGTGGCACAAGTGATTTAGGGTTTTCCCCAATTGCAAATAAAATGTCGTGTTGCTCGGTAAATCTACCAGTTGGCCGACAACCTAGTAAAAGCATGTATAGTTTTAAATCTAGTATGTCAAACATAATATTGGTCATTTATTAATTTGGTAAATATCTGCACTAGTAAACAAATCTTATAAATTTTACAGAAAATTATATATTTTATTTTAAATACTACACCCAACTTTCTTTTCTTGCAAAATTATTTCAAAAAATATAAAGCTTATGCAGCAAGCATTTCAGGGCAAATTCGGTAACAATAAAATAATATTTTAGAGTTTTATTTGGCTATTCGCTTGTAGAACTATTATTTTGCACGCGGAGAGCTGGCAGAGTGGTCGATTGCGACAGTCTTGAAAACTGTTGACTGTAACAGGTCCTGGGGTTCGAATCCCTAGCTCTCCGCAGAAAAATCAAACTTTATCAAAACCCCTGTAAATCAATGATGTACAGGGGTCTTTCTTTTTATACTCTGTCCACAACAGGCAAAAGAATTCAAAGTTCTGGTGCGTAATTCGGTGAGTAACATCTACTCGCTATAATATACCAGCCGCTAGTGCTATTACACAACAAAGAGTGGATAATTATTATCAAGTGAAAATGGTTGTAAATCGGTTAGTTGAGCTAGAAATGAAGAAGTGGAGGGGAACATATTAAAGATTGAAAACTATATTCTTAATTTTTGAAATATAAACAATTGCCAAATAATTGATTATCCATGCTTGGGTACTATTTATAAGTCAACTTAAGCCCAATAAAAAAGCCTCACATTGCTGTGAGGCTTGTAGTGGGAGTTGACGGGGTCGAACCGCCAACCCTCTGCATGTAAGGCAGATGCTCTAAACCAACTGAGCTAAACTCCCTTTTCACCCCTTTCTTTCGTTTTGGGATTGCAAATATAGAATCCTTTTTGTTACTGCCAAATATATTCCAAAAAAAACAAAAATATTTTATAGAACTACGAAATCAACACAAAAATTAGCTACCCACTTTCTATTTGTAATTAACAAGAACACTTTATTTTTGCACCCATGATTGTAATTAAAAATACAGCCACAAAAAATTGGGAAGCATTTGATACAGATGTCTTAACCGATACAACAAGCTCGTACCAACTCATTGTTTGGAATGATGAAGTAAATAGTTTTGAATGGGTTATTGAGACGTTGATGGACATTTGTGGTCATACCACTGAGCAAGCCGAGCAATGTGCTATGATTATTCATTTTAAAGGAAAATATGCTGTAAAAGATGGCAATTACGACAGCTTAAAGCCTCTAAAAGAAGCGATTACTGAACGAGGCATAAACGCCACTATTGAAATGGTTATTGAGCATTAGTAACAATTTCGTTTCACTACTCACTTACACAGATAATGCCTCTTGCAGTTTTAGATGATAAATTTTGGTTTCCAAATGTTGAGGACGCTTTAGATGACGGCTTATTAGCAATAGGTGGCAATTTACACCCTCACCGTATTTTACTTGCTTATAAAAAAGGTATTTTCCCTTGGTATGACGGTGACTTGCCATTGTGGTGGTGCCCTAATCCACGTTTTGTATTATTTCCCGAAGATTTAAAAGTAAGTAAGAGTATGAAAGCTTTGCTGAAAAAGCAAGCTTTTACCATTACAACTAACACTAATTTTTCTGCTGTAATACGAGCCTGTAAAGATATTGAGCGTAAGGACCAAGATGGTACTTGGATAAAATCAGAAGTTGAAGCCGCTTATACGAATTTACATTTATTAGGCATAGCGCATAGCGTAGAAGCCTGGCTAGATGGTAAATTGGTAGGCGGCCTGTATGGTATAAAATTGGGCAAAGTATTTTTTGGCGAAAGCATGTTTAACCATGTAAGTAATGCTAGTAAATATGCATTTATTACTTATATCCAGCAGTTAAAAAAGGAAGGGATTGTATTAATTGATTGTCAAGTATACACCGAACATTTAGAAAGCTTGGGTGCTAAAATGATTATGCGTCAACAGTTTACACATTTATTAGAACAGCTTATCTAGCTTCTGTACCCATACATTTTTTCTACATCTTTCACTATCACTTCCATCACTTTATCCTTATCGTTGGGGTCGTAATTCTGTTTTAAACTGGTACCAAAGAAGAACAATACAGATTGATATGCTACTGCCGTAAAACCACCTTTATATTCATCAATAATTTCGTAGCAATTACTACCTGTTTCTCTGAAAATCAACTTCATTAATACTTTACCTTGATAAACTGATAATTGCGATAATTTACTGGTAAATTCTTTACGCAATTCGGCTTCACGTTC
>JAYWCY010000095.1:0-2902 GCA_043780175.1 Chitinophagales bacterium | reverse complement strand
ACCCTAATGTTGTTATCGCTATACACAAAAGGGTCTCCTGTGACTTCTTTTGCAGGCATCACAATTTCCATTATAGGTTTTACCGTTTCTATTGCAAATGTATCTTCTATGTTAGAAATTATAATTGGTATCGTAGATGCATTTTCATCACTAAAAACAGCCTCAAATAATGGCTGTTGCACCGATTTAACCTTCTCTTTTTTAGAAGACTCTATTATTACAGGATTACCAAATAAATCTAATTGTTCTAGTGCCATCTGTGTAAAAGTACAACAGAATGGGGGCTTATATGTATTCCCAAAATGAATGGTGGAAAAGATGGGAATTACTGTTTTCGGAAGACGACTAATCAACTAAATGTATCTTAGATAATTATGTATTTTTACCAGTTGGTTAAACATTGTGGTTGGCACACTGTCTATACTAGTACTTACACATTCAATCATTTATAAATGCACACAATTATTACGAAATTTCTGGTCATATTAACAGCAATAATTGTATTTTCTACACCTATTTGCGCTAAAATTGTTTATGTAGCAACAGATGGAAATAATGCAAATAATGGTACTATAAAAACACCACTTGCAACCATACAAAAGGCGCAAGATCTTGTAAATGCTGGTGATACAGTTTATATACGTGGTGGCAAATACACTATGCGGGATGATGTGGTGGCACGTAAAGAAAAACTATGGATTTATATTACTGCACTAACTAAAAGCGGTACACCAAATAAAAATATCAATTATTGGTCTTACCCTGGTGAGCAACCTATATTTGATTGTAGTAATATTAAATCGTCTGACTATCGTATTATAGCCTTTTTTGTATCTGGCTCGTGGCTACACATTAAAGGCTTAGAAGTAACTGGTGTGCAAGTAGGCATTAAAACGCATACACAATCTGAGTGTTTTGAAAACCAAGGTAACAATAATATTTATGAAGGATTAAGTACACACGATGGCATGGCCATTGGTATTTACTTAATTGGCGGCGCCAATAATTTATTTCTTAACTGTGATGCTTATCGCAATTGGGATTACTATTCTGAAAATGGCCGTGGTGGTAACACAGATGGTTTTGGTTGTCATCCTAAAAAAGGTGATGTAGGAAATGTGTTTAGAGGTTGCCGCGCCTGGTTTAATAGCGATGATGGTTTTGATTTAATTAACGCACATGAATCTGTAACTTTTGACCATTGCTGGGCTATCTACAATGGCTTTAGTAGCGACTTTAAAAGCCAAGGTGATGGTAACGGATTTAAGGCTGGTGGCTATGGCAAAACACCAGTAGATAAATTGCCCAATCCTATACCAGCACATACCATTCAATTTTGCTTAGCGGTACGAAATAAAGCCAATGGTTTTTATTCTAACCATCATATTGTAGGTAGCAAATGGTACAACAATTCGGCGTACAAAAACGCAACGAACTTTAATATGCTTAACCGCTTGCCAGATAATGTAACCGATGTAGAAGGTTATGGGCATTTGCTGCGCAACAATCTTGGCTATAAAGGTGGTAGAGAAACAGATAAGTTAGATATTAGTAAATGTGATATTGCCAATAACTATTTTACCTTACCGGTTACTGTGAATAATTTTGATTTTATAAATTTAAATGAAGATGAATTACTAAAACCGCGTCAAGCTAATGGTAGTTTGCCAAATATTCAGTTTATGCATTTAACACAAAAAAGTAATTTAGTAGATAAAGGTGTAAATATTGGTTTTAACTTCTTAGGTAAAGCGCCAGACTTAGGTGCATTTGAATGCAAGTAACTAGTGTTTTTCTTTTTGTAAAATCTCAAAGTTTCGGCCCACACTATTGCCTTGTTCATCGATAATTGTTACAAGATAGTTGCCCGGTTTTGGATTTAATGCTAGTTGGTGAAATTGTTGTGTAGTGCTTATATAAGTATCGTGTAAATGCCAGAACAACTTAGTGTTTTTGGTGCGATGTGTAGCTGTGAAAATGGTATTGCCTTTCTCGCCACTGGCTTCTATTGGCACATAAATTTTTGCTCCCTCTTCTGGGTAAATAATATCCAAAACCTTTGCTACATCTATATTGCAACCAGTTTTATAACTTGGTAGCAGTTTATAGTCGGGATGCTTTTGCTGATAATAATATTCAATTGTTGGTGGTAAAATAAACCACGATGTTTGTACCATATCTGCAGGGCTTTCACAATTATCTGTCACTCTAAAACTGGCAGTTTTATCTAAATTAATACGCTTACAATAAGGGCAAATAGGTGCATTTTTTGCAGATTCACTCACCATTATTGTATCTGTTGCGGCACAATCTACCGACGCCTTAAAACCCGATTGGCGACAAACATTAATATAATTGAATCCACTTGATGGCGCATTAAACCAAGCACTTTTGGGCAGCAATCTAAAAATATCAAATAGAATTGGTCCAGCGGTGTTAATGCCTGTTAAATCGGGTCTGCCCACACCACTGGTATTGCCAACCCAAACCACCACCCAATATTTTGGTGTAATACCAATAGCCCAACCATCTCTAAAACCAAAGCTGGTGCCAGTTTTCCATGCAATACGCTGTGCGGACGAAAAGAGATTCCATAAACCTTCTTCACCCGGTCGCATTACTTCATTCATCGCATTAAAGGTGTGCCAAAGGGCTGTATAGTCGAATAATGATTGGTCAACGGTCGACCGACGACCGTTAACCGTTGACTGAAAATAGTGTGGCATCAACCAATCTTTCGCATTCCATTTACCTTTATTTTGCTGTTGATGATTGTATAATCTTGCCATACTGCTATAAACACCTGCTAACTCAAAGGGCGATATTTCGCAACCGCCAAGTATTAAACTCATGCCATAAAAATCAGCAGGTTTGCTTAATGTGGTTATACCACATCGCTTTA
>JAYWCY010000094.1:0-2764 GCA_043780175.1 Chitinophagales bacterium | reverse complement strand
GCTTAGTATAAACGTACAACTAAAGTTTAATTATTATTACAAATGCTAGTCACAAAATGAGAAGGATTGAATAAGAATCTACATAACAATTTAGAAAGTAACCATTCATTAAATAGTGACAATACGTCTGTTAAAACGACTTGCTGCTATTGTGGTGTGGGCTGCGGCATTGTAGTGCATAAGGATAAAAAAGGCAAGCTACTAGTTGAAGGCGATAAAGACCATCCTGTAAATAAAGGCATGCTTTGTAGTAAAGGTATGAACCTGCATTATACAGCCATGGATACCAGTGATAGGCTATTATATCCTGAAGTACGCTACAACAAAAACACAGAAAGACAAAGGGTGTCGTGGGATATTGCTTTAGATAGAACTGTAGCAGCATTTAAAGCATTGATAGATAAATACGGCCCTGATAGTGTGGCATTTTATGCATCGGGACAATGCTTAACAGAAGAGTATTATGTGGTAAATAAATTGATGAAGGGTTTTATTGGCAGCAATAATATTGATACCAATAGTCGCCTTTGTATGAGTAGTGCGGTTGTGGGGTATAAAATGAGTTTGGGGGAAGACAGTGTACCCATTAGTTACGACGACTTAGAATTAGCTGATTGCATTTTTGTAGCAGGCGCTAATCCTGCATGGTGTCATCCTATTTTATGGCGCAGAGTTGAAGCTGCACGAGCATTAAATCCTAACATAAAAATTATTGTAAGTGACCCAAGAAAAACAAATACTTGCACTTTAGCTGATGTGCATTTGCAAATAATACCGGGTACAGATATTGTACTACACCATGCCATTGGTAGATTATTAATTGAAGAAGGCAAAGTTGATACAACTTTTATTGAACAATATACAGAAGGCTTCGAAACATACAATGCTTCTGTAATGCAAAAATCTATAGAAGAAGCGGCTCTAGTATGCGGTATAAATGCCAATGATATTAGAACAACCGCCAAATATATTGGCAATGCCAAAGGATTCATAACAATGTGGACGATGGGTTTAAACCAAAGTGTTGTAGGGGTAAATAAAAATTTATCATTAATAAACCTAAACCTTATTACTGGTCATATTGGCAAGCCAGGTAGCGGTCCATTTTCATTAACAGGGCAGCCAAATGCAATGGGCGGTAGAGAAGTAGGTGGGTTAAGTAATTTATTGCCTGCGCATAGAGATTTATCAAATGTTGTAGATAGGAAATTTGTAGAAAACTTTTGGGGCAGTAAACCTATTAATGCTAAGCCAGGACTAAGTGCTACAGAAATGTTTGAAGCCTTAAATGACGGTAGATTAAAAGCCATTTGGATCATTGCAACAAACCCATTAGTAAGCTT
The DNA here is from genome assembly GCA_043780175.1 of Chitinophagales bacterium. GTDB lineage: Bacteria > Bacteroidota > Bacteroidia > Chitinophagales > Chitinophagaceae > Parasediminibacterium. The sequence goes on along the minus strand of JAYWCY010000094.1, from coordinate 1,421 downwards.
ACCCGATGTACGGATGGCAGAAGCAGGTTTGAAGAAAGCTAAATTTGTTGTAGTACAAGACATAAGTAACAGCGCAGAAACTTTAAAATATGCGGATGTTTTACTACCGGCAGCAACATGGGCCGAAAAAGATGGTACAATGACGAATGCCGAAAGACGTATTAGCTTGTTGCGCAAAATAAAAGATGCACCAGGCGAAGCATTAGCAGATGCAACCATTTTAACGCGCTTTGCAAATAAGATGGGATATGAAGGTTTTGGCTTTAAAACCTTCGGTGATATTTACACAGAACATTGTGCTTTAACTGAAGGCACCAATACAGATATCAGTGGGTTGAATTATGATATTTTAAAGGATAAACAATCCGTGCAATGGCCATATCCAAAAGGAGAGAAAGGAAATGGTACAGCAAGATTATTTACAGATAATAAATTCTATACAGCGTCTAAAAAAGCGATCATACACACTGTAGAAGATGTTAACTTATCAGAGCCACTGTCAAAAGATTTCCCACTGATTTTAACCACAGGGAGAATACGCGACCAATGGCATACTATGAGTAAAACTGGCAAGGTAAATAAGCTAAATCAGCACATTGCACAGTCATTTTTAGAGTTACATCCGGAAGATGCACTAAAGAGAAATATTAAAGATGGCGACCTTGTAGAAATAACCAATCAGAGAGGTACTGTAAGGGTAAAAGCGAAATTGAGTACCGACATTAAGCAAGGCGTTGTGTTTTTACCAATGCATTGGGGTAAAATTTTAAATAGCGATTTAAACAGAGCTAACAACCTTACCAATAATCTTGTAGATGCTAAAAGTAAAGAGCCAGATTTTAAATTTGCAGCAGTACAAGTAGCAAGATACAAAAAGCCGAAACAGAAGATCATCATCATTGGTGCTGGCTCTGGGGCTTATGGTTTTATAAAAAGTTATAGAGCCCTGAATGTAGAAGACGAAATCATCGTTTTTAGTAAAGAAAATTTTCCATTTTACAATCGTGTTATGTTGCCTGATTATATCAGTGGCTCGCAAAATTGGGCACAATTAATTAAAATGACAGCGGAAGAAGCATATGCTTTTGATATCACATTACAAAGAGGCGTGAGTATTGAAAACATTGATAAGGTAAACAAAACAGTGGTAGATAGTAATGGCATTACGTATACATATGATGTATTAATTTTAGCTACTGGTAGCAGGCCAACTATGCTTAAAGATATGCCAAAACTTAATGGTATTTTTAGTATGCGTAGCCGTATAGATGCTGATAATTTTAAAACACATATTGACCCTACAAAAGGTAAAGTTGTTATTATTGGTGGTGGCTTGTTGGGTATTGAACTGGCCGCATCTTTGCGTGAAATGCAAGTAGACGTTGCTTTAATACAACGTAGTTCTAAATTAATGGATCGGC
>JAYWCY010000093.1:0-3795 GCA_043780175.1 Chitinophagales bacterium | reverse complement strand
CAAATGTGCATTGATTAAAGCTGTAAGTACCGCCACTAGTAATGTATAGGTTATAGCCACAATTACTTACAAGGCAATTTCGTGCTGCTATACTACTATTATTACCGCCAATAGCGACATCATAAATATTATCTAAAATGCATTCGTTTAAAGTAAGTTTTGTGCTTGCAGATGGTGACTGAACAATTGTTCCTTGATAGGCATTTTTAATAATACAATACTGCATTACATTACTGCTACTATTTTGGGTAAAATAAATGCCAGGCCAAGCACCAGGATAATCTTTATATGGCATATCAATTCTATCACTCTGAAAGCTAATACGTGTACTATCATATTTTTCACCAATGGCTTTAAGCGTACCATTTATTAATAACGGTGCATCGGCATGTAGATACACTTTTGTACCCTTATTAATAGTTAAGGTTTTGCCCTCATTAACTGTAAAAGCACCTATAATAACAATTGGTAAATTATTGTTCCAAGTAGTATCTTTTGTTACAGCTTTATTACGTAAAAAATTGGCATTTTGCCCAAAAGCTTCGAGCTGTAAGAACCGATTATTGCCATTGTAACTAATTTTAATACTATCTCTCACTACAAACGGTAAGTTGTTAGCATTGGGGTTAATACTTACAGTAACAAAGCCATAAATACTATCATTAGCAGCAATTTCAATATTAGGTAAGTTAGTACCAGACAAGCCATCAATATTCATTTTAAAAAATGAATTACTACCGCCCATAAGCTGCACATTGCTTAAAATAAGTTTCTGATTATTAGGGTTGTAAATGCGAAAATATTGTGTGGTAGAACCTGTACTGGTAAATACTGTGTCAAAATGTAGGGTGTCTTCCGATAAACGCAACAATGCATCGGCACTAGTAATGACACTTTCTTTTTTACACGACGAAGTAATTAAAATAAATAGTGTAACAAGCGCAAGTGTAATACATCTCATGTGGTAAAAATAGCGAGTAATTAAATAGTAAATGCAACGGTGATGATACTCAGTTTGGTACGAGGTACTTGCAAAATTTCGTTGCCACAGGCTTCAAGTGTTGCGCCAGTAGTTATAATATCATCAACTAGTAATATATGCTTGCCTTCAATAACTTTTGTATTAGCTATGGTAAATACACCTTCCATATTTTGCCAGCGGTCAATACGTGTTTTATTGGTTTGGGATTGTGTGAAAATGGTACGCTCAACTGCATTTGTACAAATAGGCTTTGCCCAGGTTTGGCTAATGCCTTCGCAAATGCGTGCAGCTTGATTAAAACCTCTTTTGGCTTCTTTCCTATCGTTTAACGGTAGCGGTACCAGAATATCTACATCATCAAATCTGTTAGTAGCATTGAGTTGTTGACCAATTAACCGACCAAGAAAAATGCCCATTTCTTGATGTTTTTTATACTTTAACTGTGTAATTAAATGTTGAACTAAACCATCTTTACTAAAGTAGAAACCACTAGCGGCAGCTTCTACTTTTATTCTGCCATAAAAGCATTGTTCTACAGGATTATCGAGTGTATTTACAAAGCCAGTTACTGGTAAATCGTGTAAACATTTAGCACACAAATAACTATCATCATTCAATACATCGGTACCACAACCTTCGCAATTATGCGGGTAAAGCAAATGGCTAAAATTATTGATGTATGATTTGACAAGTTTAATCACCGATTAAAATGATTTTAGTGATGGAATGATTTGTTGTGATGTTATTTGGTAATTTCAAATTAAAAATACTTATTTATGAAAATAAATACCATTTGCTTGGGCTGTACAAGTCACTACCAAGTCGTTAATACAAACATGGGGTGGCAAAGTAGCGCAATAGAACACAATGTCAGCAACATCTACAGCATGTAGCGGTTCGTAGCCTTGATAGGTTTGCGCTGCCTTTGTAATATCGCCTTTGTAACGCACTGTGGCAAATTCAGTATCTGCTGCACCAGGATGAATAGCGGTAACTTTTATGCCATATTGTAACAAGTCGATACGCATACTTTGGCTAATTGCATCTACAGCTTGCTTGCTTGCACAGTAAGCATTGCCATCTTTATAAACTTGCTTAGCTGCCACAGAACCCATATTAAAAATGTGCCCAAGCTTACGATTGGTCATGTATGGCAATACTGCCTTGCTTACATATAATAATCCTTTCACATTACTGTCAATCATTGTGTCCCAATCATCTAAGCTTGCGTTTTCAAAACTATCTCTACCTAAAGCAAGCCCAGCATTATTTACCAGAATATCTATGTTTTGCCAAGCATCCGAAATACTATTAATGGCAGCAAAAACGGCCTCTCTATTTCGCACATCAAATATTAATGGTAATACATCTATATCATATTGTTTACGTAAATCATCTGCTACTGCATACAATTTATCTTCTCTTCTGCCGGTAATAATGCAGTTGTAACTAGCTGCTGCAAATTTCTCTGCAATGGCTTTCCCAAAACCAGAAGTTGCCCCTGTAATTAATATTGTTTTGTTCATAGTTATATTTTCATTATATGAGCGTAAAGCCACATAGTTCTTTTGAAATTACTTTAATAAATTAAATCCCACTAAATCCACGTTCAAACAGATTACCTTATCAGTACCACTGTACCTTTTCTAAAAATAATATTGCCTAAATAGTCTATACCTTGCGTTGTGTACACATATGTACCAGCAGGTTGCGATGAACCGCCAAAATTACCATCCCATCCTTTACCAATTTCTGGGCTTGAGTATAACAATTGCCCGTAACGGTTATAAACATTAAAGTATTGGAAAAGTTTGATGCCTATTGGTATGGCTTTAATAATATCATTTTTACCATCACCATTTGGGGTGAAGCCGCTTGGGACTAGAATATCTGGGTTGTTTCTAAATACATGCACCAGTATATTATTCTCACCGAAGCAACCTTCTTTTGTAGTGGCTCTTACTTTATATCTTATTGAATCTATTGGGCTGGTAAATATTGCTACAGGATTATAAATACCACTATTGTTTAGCCAGCTGGATGGTGACCATAAAAAACTGGTGGTTAATGTATCTGTATTGCTAATAGCGGTTAGCTGTAATGGTTGATTAATGACCACGCTTGTATCTCTACCTGCATTGACACTTACTATTGGTATTACTGTTACTGAGATCGTATCTTTTACACTTTTTAAACAACCAGAAGTATTGGTAACTGTAAGTATGTAATCAGTGGTTTTAACAGGGCCAGCAGTAGGGGTTAATGTGTTAGTATTAATTAGGCTACTGGTAGGCGACCATGTAAATGTATCGCCAACAATAGTGGCATTTAATTGCACCCTATTGCCAAAGCATATGGCAGCATCTGCACCCGCAGCAGCCAATGGATAAGGGTAGACTTTGACATTAATTGTATCTTTATCCTGACACTTACCCAAGTTGGCAGTGACAGAATAGGTCGTATTTATCAATGGTTGCACAAAGGGATTTTTTACTGGATCTACAGGAATGCCAGTTGATGCAACCCATTGAAAGCTCAAAGCATCGCTAATTGCATGAAGATTAAAAGCATCTGTTTGGCAAATTACAGTATCTGGTCCTAGCTTCACGGTGATAAACTGTAGCACATTTACTTTTATGGAATCTGTATTGACACAGCCATTATTATTTACTGTTACGTAATACACAGTGGTATCTTTTGGGGCTACAAATGGGTTGGCTACATTTGGGTTTCTAATGGTGGCAATAGGTGACCACGAGTAAGTGCCAGTGCTATTGGCAAATAATTGTAAGGTATCTATGCTACAAATTAAT
>JAYWCY010000092.1:0-7840 GCA_043780175.1 Chitinophagales bacterium | reverse complement strand
TCGTTAAAAGTTACCAATGTATTGGCACGTAAAGTAGTTACTCTATCTATCACACGCTTATGACCAATCTCACTAAACTCTAATGTGGTTGTTTCCTCTAACAAGGTTTCGTTTTGCTGATTTTTCCAATTGGTGTGATAGCTTAGTAAACCCTTTTCACCACTTTGTGTTTCTAAAATTTTATCCGTTTTTATCCAACCATAAGCACTTTTTTTGTTGGCAGGTATGGCATAAGAATTATTCCAAAAGTCAAGCCCATTTACATTTTCGTAATTAAACCAAATGCCAATATGGTGGGGGTGATCTGTTGGGTCATTAGGCTTTGGATTTAATGGAAAACCACGAGTAACAATCGTTCCTTCTACTGTAGCAATTGGGTACAATACTGGCTTTTCCAAACTATCAGGGTATAAAAAACTAGTAAAGAATTTATTGCCAATAGTGATAGTTATTTTGTTTTCGTTGGCCACTTTTGTAACCTTTACCAATTTTTTTTGCTGCGCATCAACTTGTGTAAATAGTATAGCCGTTATTAGTAATGTACTCAGATATTTTATAGTCATTATTGTTGAAATTTTCTCGCTATTGCGAGATACAAAGCAGTCTACATGTAGTTGGCAGATGCTTCGTACCTCGCAAAAACGGTTGTTGATTAGTATTTAAATGGTTTGCCACCAGCCATTACCTCTTGTGTTTTTTCATCAAACGTTACTTTTTGGCCAGTATGCACTGCTGCATTAGTCATAATGGTGGCAATAGAATGGCTATAACCAGCTTCTACTGGGGCATGCGGTTGCTTACGGCTGCGAATACATTCCATCCAGTTACGTATATGATTAGATGTTAATTTATCGCCACCTGTATTCGCAGAAGCAATTACTTGCTCTACTTCTGATAAACTCATGTTAGGAAGGAGGTTGGGTTGCATTTTCATTTCATCTGCAAACTTTTTATTTAAACCACCTTTAGGCGACACCTGATTGGTAATCAAATTCAATTCACCACCATTACTGTAGTAAATTTCTGCTGGTTTTTCATCACCATTGTGCATACGAGAAGAGAAGTTTACTTGAAAGCCTGTAGTTAGATCATTTTCAGGGCCATAGTCAAAAACGGCAGTAACAGTATCCCAATTTTTGCGTCCATCATGCCAAGCATAAATACCACCATTTGCCACTACACTGCGTGGGTGCTGCAAACCGCTAAACCAATGCACGGTGTCAATTTGATGACTCATCCATTGCCCTGGTAAGCCAGAGGAATATGGCCAAAATAAACGGAATTCTAAATATTTTCTAGCATCAAAATTCTCGTGAGGACGGTTTAGTAAAAAGCGTTTCCAATCGGTATCTTCTTCTTTTAATTGGTTAAGCAAAGCAGGTCTGCGCCAGCGACCAGGTTGGTTTACGTTCCATGATAGTTCTACCATAGTAATAGGCCCAAATTTACCAGATTTGATAAACTCTTCTGCTGCTTTATAGTTGCTACCACTTCTGCGTTGCGAACCAATTTGTACAATTCTATCACTTGCTTTTATTACTTTAAAAGCCATTCTGTTGTCTTCCATGGTTTCGGCAAAAGGTTTTTCTACATAGGCATCGCAGCCAGCTTTTACGGCTTCGGCGGCATGAATGGCATGTTGAAAATCGGCAGTGCTTATAAATACTGCATCTACCAATTTGCTATTATACATTTCTTCATTATTTCGGCAAGCCACTACATCATGTTGCATTTTATCTTTCCACATTGCAGCGCCTTGTTCTCTGCGTTGTTTCCAAATGTCTGATACTGCAACAATATCAAAATTTAATTCTTTGTAATGGTTCATAAAGCAAGGCATATGTGTACTTCTATGCCTATCTGAAAAACCCACTACGCCAACTCGTACACGATCGTTGGCACCAATAATTTTTTTATAACTACTAGCACTAAAGCTACTGCTAGTGAGGGCTACGCCTGTGGTAGCTAATGCGGCCTGTTTAATAAACTGGCGACGAGAATTTGTCATTTTGGGCAATGTTAGAAGGTGATGTAAGTGTATTTCGTACAATTAAAGCAGAAATGTACAACAGTTTCTAATACGGTAGCATTTGATGCTTTGGTTTTTTTATAAACGGTGTTAGAAACTGAACCAGCTTATATATATATTTATTTGTGTACATATATTTTACAATATAAATATATGTCTTATGTTGCATGTTTTAGAGCCAGTTATGATAATGATTTACTTGTATTTGCAGTATTAAAATTGGTTCAGTAATTTAAGAAATTTGTATAGTTTGCATTCGCTCCGTTGAATTGCAAAAATGCACTTACAGTATTGCTTTAGGCTCAGTTTTACACCCTTTTAGGCGATACACGTAAAAGTAACGTACTACTTTGCCGCTGCGCATTTGGTTTATAATAACTGGGGGTTCTATGGTTGTAAAATATTGTCCATAAGCTTCTGCTACATTAAATGGTAAGTTAGAGGGTACAATGCAATAAGCAGCATCACCAATGGCTAATGGCTTTCTGTCTTTATCTAACCAGGCAAACTTGTGTACATCTGCTAAATTGCCAATGCCTAAAATGCGCAAGCCAGTAACACTACTTGTATAAAATTCTAAATGTCCCGCAGGAAACCATTTGCCCACAATAATAGGCGCATTGGCAGGCATTTGTTTAGTAGCCATATCTTGTTGTACCAATGTATTAAAGTTGCTGCTAAAATCTTTCCAGCCACTAATGTCAAGCGTGGGGCAAAACTCGCCATAATTATTAGCTTGGTGGCTACCAAAATTCATTGGTGCAAACTGTACTGCTAATACACCTACAAACAATATTACCGCAACAAAACCGCCTGCAATTTTTATAGCTAAAGGATAGAGTTTATGCGAAATATGTTCTAAGTAAATGGCTATAAAAAAATACAACGGTAAGTAACCTGGGCCACTCCAATGTGGCAATGTTGGGTTAAACAATGCAATGCTCCAAAACAAAGCAATCATAGGGATGCTCATACAAATAAGCCAAGTATTAGTAGTACCTGTAAATAATATTTTACGCTTAATACCAGCAATTATAGAAGTGATAATGAGTACAAACACCACAGGATTTTGATAAGCAAACTCACCTACAATTTCCTGCACTAACATATCCCACTGTAGGCTTGTATGGGTCACTCTTTCTGCATGAAATTTATAGGTAATAAAGTTATTAATAACGTTCCAATAAACTATTGGCAATAAGCAAAGCAACGTGATAAAAAATGCCACATACAAACGCCAATTAAGTAACCATTTTATGCGTTTAATGAATATAAATAAACCAAAGCCTGCCCATAAATACAAGCCATGCACTTTGCACAAGCAAGCCAAACCTATTAACAAACCAAGCCATAACCAAAGTTTCGTTTGCTGTTCTTTTTGCTGAAAAATAATCAGGCTCATAACGTACAAAGCTGCTGTGTATAATGGCATTTGTGGGCTATCTGGCAAAATAAATAGGCCTGCTATAATACCTGCATATACCGAACAATTGTAAACGAGTGCCGCATACCAACCTGTACGTTCTGTACTAATGGTTTTGCCAATTAAAAACATGAACCAAGATGAAATTGCGCAACCAAAAATGGCACCTAAGCGCAACGACACATCATTTGCCCAATGCAGATTTATAGAAGTTAAACGAATGAGAAAACCCACCATTGGTGGATGGTCGAAATGGTTATAGTCTGGCTGCAAAGCATAGGTCCAATAATAGACTTCATCGTTACCTAATTCAACAAAAAAAGCTACTATCACTTTTATAATGATAGTAGCCAGTAGTAAAATATAAAGCTGTCTTTTATAATTAATTGCCTGCATACAGCGCAAAGGTAAGCCGCCTAAGGTTGCTTATCAAAAGCTGCTTTAACTGCATCTAAGTGGCTAATAAATTTCTGAACATCAGAGTTGTAGCCATATTTTAAATCGCTTATAGCATTACCTTTTAAATCTAAAAACATGTATAAAGGCTGTGCATTTAAATTAAACTTAGTTACTTCATAATCTAAATTTTTATCGCCAACAGTTACAATTTTATCACCTTTTTTATTGGTGTATTGTTCTGCGATAGGCAATTCGGTACTTTCATCTACATATAAACTTACTAATACAAAATTCTCTTTGATACGTTTCAATACTTCAGGGTTACTCCAAACCTCTTCTTCCATTTTACGACAATTGGCACAAGAATGTCCGGTAAAATCAAGCATTACCGGCTTGTGTAAAATTTTTGCAGCAGCCATACCTTCTTCTAAATCAAAGTAAGCTGTTAAGCCAAACGGTACATGCAATTTTTCAGTGTACTTTTTTGGTGGATTTACACCTGTGGCTGTGGCTGTTGGTGTACTAGTAGAATTGCCAATTGTATATTTTAAATTATCTAAATTAAAATCTTGCGTAGTTGCAGGTGGAATAAAACCAGACAACGGCTTTAGAGGCGCACCCCACAAACCTGGTACCATGTATAATGCAAAGCTAAATGCTGCAATTGCAAAGAACAAGCGTGGTACACTGATGAAAGGTAAATCACTGTCGTGTGAAAATTTTAGTTTACCTAACAAATACAAGCCCATTAATACAAATACAATAATCCATAATACTAAAAACACATCTCTGTTTAGTAAATGCCAATGGTAAATTAAATCAACATTAGATAAAAATTTCATTGCCAAAGCCAATTCAATAAAACCAAAAGTAACTTTTACAGAATTTAACCAACCACCACTTTTTGGTAATGATTGCAACATAGATGGGAAGAATGCAAATAGCGAAAATGGTAATGCCAATCCAGCACCAAAACCAAACATACCAATGATTGGCGCAATACTTACACCTTTAGTACTTGTTTGCCCAAGTAATGTGCCTACTAAAGGGCCGGTACAAGAGAATGACACAATTACTAATGTTAAAGCCAAAAAAAAGAAGCCTAAGGTACCGCCTTTGCTCGCTTGCTGATCAGCTTTATTAGCCCAACTGTTGGGTAAGGTAAGTTCAAAAGCACCAAAGAATGAAGCCGCGAATACAATAAAAATTGCAAAGAATAATAAGTTAGATATAGCAGAAGTTGCTATTACATACAAGGCTTTATCGCCAAAAATTAAGGTAATTAATATCGTAGGTATGGTATAAATAGAAATAATTGATAATGAGTAAATAACTGCATTTCGTACGCCAGCCTTACGAGAACCACTACGTTTTAAAAAGAAGCTAACCGTTACTGGAATTAGTGGAAATACACATGGTGTAATAATGGCAAATAAACCTGTGGCAAAGCATAACAGAAATACACTCAATAACGTGTCATCTTTTTTAGTCGGTTCAGCTTTTACAGTGCTTGCTTCTATACTCACAGAAAACTTTTCATCTTCACTTGGGAAGTTTTCACCACTTTTAATTAAGGCTGCAAACGAACCATTTAAAGTAAATGCACTATCTGCTTTTACATGCACCAAATACGTAAATGATACGCTATCGCTGTATAATTTGTAGTTAGTACTATCGCTAGATTTTACCAATTGTAGCGCACCTTTTTCTGTTACAGAATCTACAATTGTAGCCAAAGATTTTGCAGTAGTATCAAGCGTTAACGCTGATACGAAAGCATCCTCAGCGTTAGCTTTTTTGGTAGAAAATAGCTGCGAGCCTTTGCTGATTTTTGCTGCAACAATTAATTGCACTGTAGAATCATTAATGGTTTTGGCTGTAAAATTAAACTGCACAGGTTTTACGTCCTGTGCAGTAGTTAATTTACATATTACCATCACTAATAATAGTGTAAGATATTTTTTCATAATTTGCTATTCATTTTCTCTGTTGACGTATGTTCTGTACAATCATTACATCAATTTGATGTCGAATGTTTTTTTAGTTGGTGGCAAACATTGTTCATCATCGCATACCATATATTCTACTGTACCACTAATATTGGTTTTAACGCCAGCTTTTACTTTCACTAATTGTGTAAACACTACTTTGTTGCTGTAAAATAATACATCTGTAGCAAAGTTTTTGTCGTACACCTTTTCTAGTTTACCAGTTTCAGTAACCTTACCGCTCATAACTACTAACGGATTTTTCTTAAAGGTAATGCTTGTAGGTACAGGTCCATTTTTACCAGTATTTTGAGAGTAAATATGCCAATGATTATCTACTGTAGCAGTAATTACAATCACATAATCAGCACCTTTCTTTTTAGCTTCATACTTCCATTGTACACGATTTTGTACTTGCGCATGTAATGCGGTGATACCAACTAGTAATAACGTTGTGAATAATAATTTTTTCATGTAATAATTTTATTTTCTGTTAATTAAGACCAAGAATTTCAAACACTCTTAAGCCATCTATATTACCTAATGTACGGTTGGTAGCTCTTTCAGGATGTGGCATCATACCAAATACATTACCTGCTTTATTACGTATGCCAGCAATATTCCTTACAGCACCGTTTGGGTTTGCCGCAGTTTCTATACTACCTGCTTCATTGCAATATCTAAATAGTACCTGATTATTCGCCTCTAATTCGTTCAAGGTCGCATCATCTGCAAAGTATCTGCCTTCACCATGCGCAATTGGTATTTTTAACGAATCATTGGTATTTTGCAGAAATACATTTTTACAAATAAACTGCTGATTCGCATTTTGCAATAGTACACCTGGTAGTAAACCGCTTTCGCACAAAATTTGAAACCCATTACATACTCCTAATACCTTGCCACCTTTATTGGCAAAATCAACTACAGCTTGCATCATAGGACTAAAACGTGCAATAGCTCCGCAACGTAAATAGTCACCATAGCTAAAACCTCCTGGTAGTACAATGCAATCATCGGTTGTAAATATACTTAGGTCGTTATCTTTATGCCATAGCATAATTACTTCTTTACTAAGGTCTTGTTCTAAAGCATCTTGCATATCCCTATCGCAGTTAGAACCAGGAAAAACCACTACGCCAAATTTCATGTGTATACAGTTATTGTGTGTAATAATAAGATGCTGTAAAAGTAACTAGATACCAGTAAAGGCAATTCTAATTTTTAATTAGTAACCAATTATTGTGAATAATGGCAATTGAGGTTAACCAAAATAATATATTGGGTAGCCACATTTTTTTTGGATATACAAATATGTTAGAAATAATAGCTGCAAATGGTACAATGCTTAGTGCAGCCCCTGCTATATCTGCTTTTAGAAACAAAAATGGTACTGGTATCATTATTATAGCCATTACAATTATTACACCCCAGTTTTTTCTTGTTTGGATAACCATCCTATTCGTATTTTTATTTAATATTATAAATCCGGATAATAACAAGATAGTTATAATTCCCATATTTACCCAAAACCAAACATCTATTTTAATAATTGGTAATCCCAAAGTGATATGGGGCAAAAAACTAGTGAATAGATGAAAGTTATTATTTAAAAATAAAATTGACCCAATTATATAAAATGGCATAATAGCACCTAACAGTAGTACAAACCATTCACTTATTATAAAGGGTCTTACAATGGCTAATGCAAATAATACAATTACTATTAGTAATGCCGTGGGTTGATAACATAAAATGGCAGCACCTACAATTAAACCTGTATTAAATAATAAACTTTTGGGCGAAGGATTATTATAAAGTTTACTTACTTGTATAAAAAGCCAAATAACAAAAGTATTTCCAATTAACGCTGGTGTTATAAACGACCAGTCGGCAAAAACGCCCGTAAGTAAAATATAAGCCATGGCCGTGGTAAATCCACTTTGGGTAAACATTCTGTATTCGTTTAGCAAAATATTTAATCGAATGGCCTGTAGCAAT
>JAYWCY010000091.1:0-9106 GCA_043780175.1 Chitinophagales bacterium | reverse complement strand
TGTTATTTATATCGTTCCGCTAGGAACGTCAGGTTGGTAGAAAACGTTTCGTTGGTAGAAAAAAAATGATGGTTTTTATTTCGTTCCGCTAGGAACGATTGGTGCTTTTATTCAATTTGTCATTAAAATTCACAATGTCCAATACATACACCCAAATTCACATACAGTTTGTGTTTGCTGTAAAATATCGACAAGCATTAATTGATAAAGAATGGAAAGAAAGATTGCATGAATACATTACTGGCATTTTTCAGGCAAACAACCATAAAATGTTACAAATAAATAGTATGCCCGACCATATTCATATTTTCATTGGTATGCGACCGCATCAATCTATATCTGCTTTAATGCAAAATGTAAAAACAGAAAGCAGTAAATTGATTAAGGCACAAAAATTTTGTACCCATCCCTTTGCATGGCAAGAAGGTTACGGTGCATTTTCATATGCCAAAAGCCAAGTAGATATTGTAGTTAGATATATTCAAAATCAAGAAATACATCACAGAAAAGAAACATTTTTGAACGAATACAAGAAGTTTTTGGTAGCATTTGAAATTGATTGGGACGAGAAATTTATCTTTAAAGCATTGGAATAGCACCAAACGTTCCTACGGAACGAAACCACATCTTGTAACATAATTTCTACCAACATGTTGTTCCTAGCGGAACAAAAATCTGAATATTTACTAGATAACGTAATCGTGATTTTTTTCCCTCCCAACGTAATCGTTCCCGTTTTTAATTCGTCATAATCAATAGTTACCCTTTACTTTTGCACGGCAAAAATTTATTTACATTTAACTATAAAATTGTCTTGTATGAAAGTTACTGTAGTAGGTGCTGGTGCCGTTGGTGCTACTTGTGCCGATAACATTGCCCGTAAAGAGTTAGCTGCTGAATTGGTATTATTAGATATTAAAGAAGGTGTTGCAGAAGGTAAGTCTATTGACATGATGCAAACTGCTGCATTACTAGGTTTTGATACAAAAATTAAAGGTGTTACTAACGACTATGCTGCTACTGCAGATTCTGATGTGGTAGTTATTACTTCTGGCTTACCACGTAAACCTGGTATGACTCGTGAAGAACTAATTGGTGTAAATGCTGGTATTGTAAAAAGCGTTACTGAAAATATATTAAAATATTCACCTAATACCATCATCATCGTTGTATCTAACCCAATGGATACCATGAATTATTTAACCCTACAAACTTCTGGCTTACCTAAAAATAAAATTTTAGGTATGGGTGGTGCATTAGATTCTGCTCGTTTTAGATATTATTTAAGTCAAGCTTTAAGTTGCTCACCAGCAGATTTAAATGCAATGGTTATTGGTGGTCATGGTGATACAACAATGATTCCTTTAATTAAACACGCTACTTGGAACAGCGTTCCTGTAACCAACTTTTTAACGCAAGAACAACAAGATAAAGTGGTGGCTGATACAATGGTTGGTGGTGCTACTTTAACCAAATTAATTGGTACTTCTGCTTGGTATGCACCAGGTGCAGGTACTGCTGCAATGGTAGAAAGCATTTTGCGTGACGAGAAAAAATTAATTTCTTGCGGTGTAGCTTTAGATGGCGAATATGGTCAAAAAGATATTTCATTGGTTGTACCTGTAGTTTTGGGAAAAACTGGTTGGGAAAAAATTGTTGATTTCACATTAAGCGATACTGAACAAGCTGCCTTTAATAAAAGTGCAGATGCAGTGCGCAACATGAACGATGTATTGAAGACTTTATAGTTCGCAATATTTGTTGAGATAATATGTATTTAACAAGAAGGTATCATTTACATAATTGTACTTGATACCTTTTTTAGTTTATTTTAGCCCAATTAACGCTAAGACATTGAAATTAATTAATACCACTATTTGCATTATTGGTGCCGGGCCTGCTGGCGCTAGCACATCTATTTTTTTGTCAAAAATGGGTATTGCCCATACTATTGTGGATGCAGCCGAATTTCCTAGAGACAAGATTTGTGGCGATGCTTTAGATGGTAAAACCTTGAGGGTTTTAAACCATATTGACCCTCAAATTATAAAAAATGAGATCGCTAACCATCCAGATTTTATACCTTGTTGGGGCATGCGCTTTATTTCGCTAAAAGGAAAATTTAGCGATTTTATATATCCCGCTGATTTCAGCAACCCGCACAAATGCCCTATTTATGTTAGTAAACGTATGCATTTTGACAATTTTTTAATTGGCAAAATAGATACAAGATTTGCCAATTTTATAACTGGCACTAAAGTAAACAGCCTTACAAAAAATGGTACCAAATGGCAAATACTTGCCACAGATAATCAACAAACTGCACTTACCATATCGTCAGATTTAATTATTGGTGCTGATGGTGATCATAGTGTATTACTAAGGTATTTAGGCGAAAGAAAAATAGACAGAAACCATTATGCTAGCGCTGTAAGGCAATATTGGAAAGGTGTAACAGATTTACACAATAAAAATTTAATTGAAATCTACTATCCTAAAAAACTACCAATGGGCTATCTGTGGATTTTTCCTTTGCCTAACGGCGAAGCCAACGTGGGCTTGGGTATGCTAAGTAAATATGCAAGTAAGGCCCAAGTAAATTTTAGAGTTTTGCTTAAAGAAATGATTGCATCTGACCCAGCGATTGCACATCGTTTTAAAAATGCAACACCCGTCTCTAACATTGAAGGCTGGGGTTTACCATTAGCTTCATTGGAAAGAAATTTGGCAGGCGATGGTTATTTGTTAACGGGCGATGCCGGTTCAATGATTTCACCATCAAGTGGTGAAGGCATAGGAAACGCGATGATGACAGGTTATATCGCTGCGCAGTTTATACAAAAAGCACTTGCTAAAAACGATTTCGGGGCAGCTTCATTTAAAAATTATAATAGGGAAGTTTTCCGCCATTTTCGTGGTGAAATAAAAACACATAACCTTTTACTTAAGTATCATATTACAGGGTTTGCAATCTGGCTATTAAATACTTTTATTTCCGGTAATCCATTGTTTAAAAAATATTACGAAACGAACCTCAAAAAATGGGTAAACACGGCTTATGAAAAACCAATTATTGTCGATATAGATTAGCTGGATGTACAATATATGGCTAAAAACACGTCTCAGGATATGATACTTTCACCAAAAACAAGCCATGTGCGGGGGTACTAAAATTAGCCTTCGTGCAATCCTTGGCTTCAATAATATCTTTAAAATCAGCAACAGAAATAGTACCCCTACCAGCCAATAACATGGTGCCTACTAAGCCACGAACCATTCCTCTTAAAAAGCGGTTAGCTTTTACGTTATATACCAAACAATCGTTTTGGAACAACCATTGAGAGGTCATAATATCGCAGTTGAAATTATTAACTTGCGTATGCTTTTTAGAGAAGCTGGTAAAATCTCTGTATTCAAATAGCACTGCAGCACATTCATGTAACACTGTAATATTTAAAGGAAAAGAATAACGCCAAGCAGTTTCCGCTAGAAACGGATTTTTATCTTGCGTGATATAGTATTTATATTCTCTTGCTTCGCCACTAAACCTTGCATGCACATCGTCTTTCACAACAATAATATTTTTAATAACTATATCATTGGGCAATAAAGCATTTAGGTTATACACTTTTTTATCTAGAGCCACATCTGCATCTACATGATAAAAATTTTGTAATGCATGCACACCGGCATCTGTACGTGATGAGCAGGTTAATTGAAAGGATTGCTTGTATAATGTTTGCAAAGCATCTTGTACAACAGACTGAATAGTTACAGCATTTTGTTGCACCTGAAAGCCACTATAATGGGTGCCTTTGTAGGCGACTTCTATAAAATAACGTGGCATTATTGCAAGGCATTTCTAAATTGTTGGATAAGCGTAGGCTTGCTTAACAAGGCTTGTAATGACGGAAAATTAGCAGCATCGTACACAGTTTTTTGAGCAGATAACAAAAAGTCTAACTTATTTTCTTCAGATATTACCAAGTAGCTTAAATTTTTTACTTGCTCTACCGAAAAGCATTTCTCTTTAAACGCATTTGTACCAGCTATTAACATGTCTCTTTCATCAACAAAACCAGCCATTTTTGCCCTTAGTTTTATAAAATCTTCATTACTAGCAAATATGCAATTTTTCATACTTTTATCTGACTTGGTTGCTGCTGCAAGTTCCTTAGCAGTAACATCTGCTTTTGCAGTAGTGCTATTTGGAATAAAAATTTTAACGGTATCGCCTTTATCTAAATATATTTCTGTTACGCCAGTCTCAGATAATATGCTTGAAAGTTTTGTAACTTCTGTGGCCGATTTAATGGTCGGTTCTGATGGTGAGCTTTTAATTGAAGTAGTAGCAACAACCTCAGGCTGTAGTGCTTTGGTTCCTGTCGTTTGCAAGCTAGTAGTTATTACTTCTTTTTGCCCAGCGGTGACAGTTGTAAAATTTTGCAGGTTAAGTAAATCCCACTGCTTATTTTCATTTAAACGTAACGAAAACCCTAAATCATCATTCGCAATAATGGTATTAAAGGTTTGTTCAGGGTACTTATCTCTAGCAAACCCAATATTAAAATTTATTGTACCGCTAGGCAGTTTCGCCAAAATCAAATAGCCATTAGGTGATGAACTGTAGTTTTTACCGTTTAGCATTACAAAGAAAGGCTCTTTACTTTCAGATTGAATATAGATAAAGTGGTTAGGCTTTAATTGCGCACTAACTTGTACACTAATAAAACAAACAATAATTAGCTGTATAATTGACTTCATTATTAAAAATTCGTGATTGCGAAATTAGTATAAAATACCTTTGTGCTGTGTAAAATGCGTTAAAGTAACTTATCGCAATCACAAACGTATTTATAACCATTGCTATTATCTTTACAACTATAAAACTATTTCAATGAAATAAACATGAAAATTATTAAGCCATTGTATATCAACAGCAGTAATCATTTTTATATTCATTTCATATGACAAAAACGATCAAAATTAACGCATGAAAAAAGGATTATTAGCACTAAGCTTATGTGTATCGCTGATTGGTTTGGCACAGCCAGCGGCTAAGGACACCGCATGGCAAAAGCAATACCGAGCTTTTGCCACCAAAGTAAACGATCTTGTACATACCAAACTAGAAGCCAAGTTTGACTATGCCAAACAGTACATGTATGGTAAAGTGTGGCTTACACTAAAACCGCATTTTTATGCTACCGATAGTTTATTGTTAGATGCAAAAGGACTAACCATTAACAAACTAGAAATTGTAAAAGCTGGTAAAAATATTCCCTTAAAATTCACCAACGATACTGCTTACCTAAACATTAAACTAGATAAAACCTATAAAGGTGGCGAGACTTATACCATTTATATAGACTATATTTCTAAACCAAATGAACTAGAAGTAAAAGGGAGTGCTGCCATAAGCGATGCCAAAGGGTTGTACTTTATTAACCCAAAAGGAGAAGACAAAAATAAACCTACCCAAATTTGGACCCAAGGTGAAACCGAAGCCAACTCTGCTTGGCTACCTACTATTGATAAGCCAAACCAAAAAACAACCACTGATTTTTACCTGACAGTACCTGCTAAATATCTTTCGTTAAGTAATGGCAAATTGGTATCGCAAACCAGAAATGCCGACGGCACAAGAACTGATTATTGGAAAATGGAATTACCACACGCACCATATTTAATGTTTATGGGCATTGGCGATTTTGCAGTTGTAAAAGACAGTTATAAAGGCAAGGAAGTAAGCTATTATGTAGAAAAAGATTACGAAAAAGTAGCTAGAAAAATATTTGGATTGACCCCAGAAATGATCAAATTTTACAGTGAAAAAGTCACAGGTGTTGATTACCCCTGGAACAAATATGCACAAATAGTTGGGCGTGATTATGTGAGTGGTGCTATGGAAAATACTACCACCACCCTACATGGTGAAGGCGCACAACAAAATGCTCGTGAACTGCTGGATGGGAACAATTGGGAAAATACAATTGCCCACGAGCTCTTTCACCAATGGTTTGGTGATTATGTAACCGCAGAAAGCTGGAGCAACATCACCGTAAACGAATCATTTGCAGATTATAGCGAGTATTTGTGGAATGAATATAAATACGGTAAAGACGCAGCACTTGAAGTAAACAACTCAGAAATGTTACGTTATTTTGGTAACCCTGCTGATGCTAAAAAAGACTTGGTACGTTACTATTACTCAGACAAAGAAGATGTATTTGACAATGTGAGCTACCCAAAAGGTGGTCGTATCTTAAATATGTTGCGCCATTATGTAGGCGATAGTGCTTTCTTTAAATCGCTAAACTTATACCTAACTACCAATAAATTTGGGAATGGTAATCCCGATAAATTGCGACTAGCATTTGAACAAATAAGCGGTAAAGATTTGCATTGGTACTTTAACCAATGGTATTTTGGTAACGGACATCCCAAGGTAGATATTAGTTATGCTTACGATGCAAATGCACAAAAAGCATCGGTATTTATTAAGCAAACACAAACTGGTGATAAGATTTTTAAACTACCTATTGACATTGATATTTACCATGGTGCTACTAAAACCAGAAGTACCGTTTGGATGGAAAACAAAGCAGATACTTTCACTTTTAGCGCCGCTACAAAGCCAGATCTAATAAACGTAGATGGTGATAAATATTTGCTTTGGGAGAAAAAGGATAGCAAAACCTTAGCCGAATATATTCACCAATTCAAGTATGCTAAAAACTTTGTAGACAGACGTGAAGCCATAGATTTTTGTACCAAAAGTAAATCAGATACTACCGCTTTAGCCTTGCTAAAAGAAGGTTTAAAAGATCCTTACTTTAAACTACGTAACCGTAGTTTGCTACAAGTAGGTGGCGATAGTTTAGATGCTATAACCCTTGCAATTATTGAAAAAATGGCCACAACCGATGTAAACAGAGTGGTACGGAGTTACGCCATAGATGCATTGGCAAAAACCAACAACAAACAATACCTGCCATTATATTTAAAAGCGGTAATGGATAGCTCTTATTCAGTTGCTGGCGCAGCGTTAGATGCCATTGTAGCACTTGACGAAGAGAAAGCGATTAGTTTATTGCCAGCATTACTTAAAGACAATAAAGGCCGCCTAAAATCATCCGTAGAAGCGGTGGTTGTATTAACCAAGGGCGATAAAGATTTTGATGAAATGTTTACTAGCTACAACGCTGCCAAAGGCCTACAAGAAAAATTTAATGCCTCATTTAATTTTATAGATTTCTTAGGCAAAGTAACCACCACAGCCAACTTTAAAAAAGGCCTTGATGAGGTAATTGTGTTTAGAGAAAAAGTGGCACAATATGGTGCCGCACCTCAGATAAACACTGCTATAGAAGCCATGGCCAAAAAGAAAGAAGCTTACAAAGCCAAAGCACAAGATGCTACAGCTATCGATCTTCAATTGGCTTACATAAAAGAGAAATTGAAATAAAATTATTCCCTGGTTGCCAGTTACTCGTTGCTAGTTAAAAAGTTGCCAACCTTTGCAGGTTGGCAACTTTTTTTTGAAATACTTTGGTTTCCAGCAGTTGTAGTACTATGATGCTTTTGTTGCGTCGCACACTTATACGGTTAGATACTTTATGCAGCTTTTATTATAGCGTAGAAGGTTATAACAATCTGTTTACCAAATAATTTAAATCCTTTGTACTTTTATCTAGAAACCTACCTTGCAAATTCAGTAATCGCTTTTACCAAATCTTTCGCTACAAAGGGTTTGGTAAGGTAGGCTTTGGCGCCAGCGGCTATCCCTTTTTCTTTCTCGTTTACATCGGCCCAAGCTGTAAGAAATATAAAAGGAATATCTTGTGTAGCCGGGTTGCTGCGTAGCTGTGCAATTACCTCAAAACCGTTCATATTTTCCATCATTACATCACATATAATAATATTGGGTAAATGAGCTAGAGCAAGTTCAATACCGGCTGCACCATTAGCTGCGCCAATAGTGGCAAACCCATATAGCGATAAAATAGATGTAATATTTTGTAGTAGATTAGCCTCGTCTTCTATTATCAAAACAGTGGTTGGTATGCTCATATTATTTGCTGTTTAGAAACTGTTACCCACAGATGTCGCTGATTTTCGCAGAGAAAAATACTTTCGCGTTATCTGAATGTATCTATGAGAGAATTAGGCTTTACAGTACGGCAATTTTACAGAAAAAATAGTACCAGCATTTAGCTTGCTTTTAATGGCGATGCTACCTGAATGTTGCTGTACAAAGTATTTTACAACTACTAAGCCCATACCTGTACCTGCAATATTGGCCACATTTCTACCACGAGAAAAAGAGGCAAATAATTTTATAATATCTTCTTGATGAATACCAATACCAGCATCTATTATAGAAATGGTGACATAGCTATTGCTGTAACGTACACGTAGCTGCGGTGCTTGCTTACCAGCCGAATATTTAAACGCATTGTCTATTAAATTTTGCAAAATATGACGTAGCATTTTGGTATCTACTACTATTTGCTGCGTGATTCCTTTTGCAATAACAGTAAGGTCTCGACCATCTTTCCAAGGCTTATATGAAGTAGTAGCCAAGTTGCCAATAAAGCTAGGCAAGTCAGTAGCTTCTGCATTAAAATCTATTTTTCCAGCTTCTATTTTGCTCACCATTAGTAAGTCATTCATAAAAGCAGTCATACGTTCTACCTCAGTAATTATTTGTGTAGTAAATGGCGCTATATCGCTGGTAGGCTTGCCCACAGCTAGCATCATTTGTATAATTTCTGCACCAGAAGATATTACGGCCAAAGGTGTGCGCAGCTCATGCGATACCATATTTACAAAGGCCGACTTTAAATCGTTCAACTCTTTTTCACGCTTTACCACCTCAAGCAAGTTCTCCTCAAGTTGTACTTCGTTGGTAATATCATTTAAAATTGCCACTATGCCTTTATCGTTTGTAGGGCTTGTTAAGCCTTCTGTTATTTGATATTTAAACCACTTTTTACTACCATCTTTTTGCAGCAAGTCTATTCTACCATTGGCATTGCTAGTATCCTTGCTAAGCACTGCAAAAGCTTGCTTGTAAAACTCGTAGTTTTTAATAGATATTAAA
>JAYWCY010000090.1:0-2932 GCA_043780175.1 Chitinophagales bacterium | reverse complement strand
AATATTTGGTAGTTCTTGCGCTTCTTTTTGAGGATGAATAACCTTTAATGCCTTTTGTGTAGCAGCTAAAAAACGAGGCATACTGATAGGTTTTAGTAAATAATCTATCACATCTAAATTAAAACCCTCAACTGCAAATTCGGTATAGGCTGTTGTGAGTATTACCTCACATTTACCATTGATAGCCTTAATAAAATCAATACCAGAAATCTCGGGCATTTGAATGTCTAAAAATACCAAGTCAATTTGCTTTGAGCCTACTATCTGCAAGCCTTCAATCGGATTCAATGTTGTATCTACCAACTCTAAAAAAGGGGTTAGCTTTATGTAATGGACTAATATGTCAATGGCATGTTGTTCATCGTCTACAACTAAACATTTTATCATAACTTATTAATGATTAATTGAGTGGTATAAAATTCTGTTTCATCTATAATATTAATGGTGTATCTGTTATGGTACACCATATCAAGGCGCTTCTTTGTGTTATCTAAACCAATACCTGTAGATAGTTCTTTAGGGCCTGTTTTCTTTTTGTTTTTACAGTAAAAAGTTAGCTTGTCATCAACAACTGTTAACTGTATATCTATCGGAAATTCCGGATTTTTTAAGTCGCCATGTTTAAAAGCATTTTCAACAATGGTAATTAATACAAATGGTATCATCATCACTTCGCCTACAGTACCATGTACTTCAAAATTAACGTTGAGATTATTACTAAAACGTAATTGATTTATTTTGATGACATTACGTAAATGCTCAATCTCATCTTTTAGTAATATTTTGCCATCAATGGCATTTTCTTTACTTAAAGCATATCGCATAATTTCTGATAATGTTAAAATGCCGTCGGATAATTCTTCAGAATACGGCAATGATTTAGCGTAAAAAAAATTCAATGTGTTGTGCAAAAAATGCGGGTTGATTTGTGCTTTTAAGAAATTATAATTGGCTTGCAAATTTTGCATCTCCAGTATTTTTTGATGTTTTTTATCATCACGTAAACTGTTTAAATAAGCAATTAACAAACTTGTACCTAATAAAAACAGTGTCACAATTACAGTTGAGAAAACAATTAAACCCGCACCAATAGGCTTATTAGAGGGCTTAATGCTAGGAAATAATTTATGTGCAACAAAGTAATAAAGAGAGCAGCAACCAAGTATTAACAAGCTATAACCGATATAGTATAATGCATTTTTTTTAAGTAAAATAAGCCGGTGAAAATAGTTGAGTGTATGATAAAAGAACACAGTATTAAACAAGATGCCGAGCCCAAGCTGTAAAAAACTTCTCATACTGGTAACATCATCAAGTGTATATGGCTGGTCAGGCACTTTAAAAAATGCAATTACAAATAGCCCTAAAAACTCAAAAAATATGTTTACTCCAATACACCAAATTGCTACTTTCCAAAAAGGGTAACGTTTCTTTTTTAAATGCATGTTATTAATATTATTATGCTATTGGCATTAAGGAAAATAATAGATTGTCGCCGCTATTTTCTGTGGCAATTGGTAAAAATAAATACCAAAGAATTGCGTGTAAAATAATAGCTGCGCTTATATCGGCTTCACTAATTCTTATAATAACTTTACCATCGGCGGTATCTATGCCATAAGCCAATACGTCTTTACCATCTTGTTGCAATACCCATTCTGCCAAAGGGTTGTTTCTAACCTTTAATTGATAATGGTGTAAGCCCCAATGCACATTAAAACTGCTAGAGTACCATTTTTCTGGTACAATGGTAATAATGGTATTGTTAGATGCATTGGTAACAGCCATGTGATTCTTCCAAAAGTTAGTTTGTTTTAGGGTAAATGCATCGCCATTAATAGTTACTAATGCTTTTCTTTCATTGCTTTTATAGTCTATAAACAAACTTGCTAGGTCTTCTTTTCCATGTTTAAATTGGTAATGACCTTCAGCTGTTTTAACCCATTGTTTAACTAATGTCATACAATATGATTTTGTTGAGTGATTAACTTATAAAGTTGAAAAACCTGGTTATACTTTAAAATAAGATTCTAGTTCAGTTAAGGTGTCTTCGCTGGTTTGCATGTCTTTAATAATTCTGCCTTTTTCCATCACCAAAATACGCTTGCACACATCGGTAATATGGTTTAAGTCGTGGCTACTTATTAAGATGGTCATACGTTTTTTTTCATGCAGTTCACGTAGCATTTGTATCAACCTACTTTGCGATGATGGATCTAGGTTTGCAAAAGGTTCATCTAGTATCAGCAACTCAGGATTTTGCAACATACAAGCCGCAATACCAACCTTAAATTGGTTGCCTTTTGATAGGTCCCGTAAATACTTACCGCTCTTTAAAATGGCACCATCAAAAAAGCTTGCAAAGTCTTGTAAATACTCATCTACATCGGCTTTAGACAAGTTATTAAGCTTACCAACAAAATAGAAATATTCTTCTGGTGTCAAGTAGTTAATGAGAAAGCCCTCATCTAAATATGCAGCCGTATATTGCTTCCATTCTTCACTTTTAGTAATGCTTTTATCTTTCGATAAAATCTCACCCCGATCTGCTCTAATTAAATCAAGTATTAAACGAAAGAAGGTGGTTTTACCTGCGCCATTATTACCAGCTAGTCCTATAATTTCGCCAGCTTGAATGTGTAATTCGTTAATGTCAACAGCTATTTTACCATTGTACACTTTTCCTATATTATTTACTGTAAGCATAATTTTGTGTTTATAGTTTGATGTTTATAATTTGGAATTTAAAAGTTTAGTATTCGATCGACCTTTCAATCTTATTGCTTTTTAATCATGGCAATCATTCAAATCATTACCATTAGCGGTTATTATTTTTCTCTAAAGCCTTCTAGTATTTTGTATTTGCGTAGCATAAATTCTTTGGTAAGAATATCCATCCACCAATCTTGCAATAAAAAGCTAGCCAAGCCAA
>JAYWCY010000089.1:0-6896 GCA_043780175.1 Chitinophagales bacterium | reverse complement strand
GATTATCCAGGTATTGGTCCAATGCATGCTAATTTGTTTAAAAGCGGTCGTGGTACTTTTTTAAGTGCTACAGACGATGAAGCACTTGAAGCCGCTTTTCATGTGGCAAAAACGGAAGGCATTATTCCTGCATTAGAAACTGCCCATGCGTTTTCGGCACTGCACCAAATGACGTTTACACCAAAAGATGTAGTGGTGATTTGCTTGAGTGGCCGTGGCGATAAAGATTTGGCTACTTATATGACAGCAATGGACATGTAAAACCCCTGACTCCTAAAGGGGAATAAGGGAAATTTTATGTAGCCAGCTGCAGTTTTCTATGATACATCGATGCATGGCACAATGGAGCAGTTAGATACTTTTTTGAACATTTGTTGATTATGGAAAATAGAATAAGCATCGTTGAATATAGAGATGAATACGCAGCTAGTTTTAAAGCCCTAAATATTGCTTGGCTTAATAAGTATTTTGTAATTGAACCTGTTGATGAAGAAGTGCTAAACCACCCAGTAAAGCATATCATTGATAAAGGTGGTAACATCTTTTTTGCCATAATTAATAATGCGCCTGTTGGGTGTTTTGCTTTGGTAAAAGAACATGAAGCAGGTGTGTATGAGTTGTCAAAAATGGCTGTTTCAGAAGCGCACCAAGGCAACAAAATAGGGAATCAATTATTAGAATATTGCTTTGAAGAAGCTAAACGAATGGGTGCTCAAAAAGTCATCTTATTTTCGAATACAATACTTCTTCCTGCCATTCATTTATACAAAAAATACGGATTTACAGAAATAAATTTAGATGGTGCTGTACACAAGCGGGCCAATATTAAAATGGAAAAAATTATTTAATGAGTCGAATTCAACAATTGTTTTCTCAAAAAAAACAAAATATACTGAATGTTTATTGCACAGCAGGCTATCCTAAGCTAGATAGTACCGTATCTATCATGCAAGCTTTACAAAACAACGGTGCAGATTTAATAGAGCTTGGCATGCCCTATAGCGATCCATTAGCAGATGGGCCTGTTATTCAATCTAGTGGTGCTGTGGCTTTAGACAATGGTATGACGATTGCTGTACTGTTTCAACAATTACAACAATTACGTCCAACAATTACAGTTCCTGTGATTTTAATGGGCTACATGAACCCAGTATTACAATATGGGTTTGAGCGTTTTTGCAAAGATGCCGCTGCAGCAGGTGTTGATGGATTGATTTTACCAGATTTACCAGAGTACGAATTTGAAACAGAATTTGGAGCGATTATTAAGCAAAACGGGCTTGATTTTATTTTTCTTGTAACACCAGAAACCAGTGAAGATAGATTAAGGAAATTGGATTGTTTAAGCACAGGCTTTTTGTATGCAGTGTCTTCTTCTTCAACGACAGGTAACGAGAAAGATTTTAACGCTGTAGAACAATATTTGCAACGCCTACAAACCATGAACTTACAGAATCCTGTTTTAGTAGGTTTTGGTATAAAAGATAAAGCAACATTTTCGAGTGCCTGTAAATATGCCAATGGTGCCATTATTGGTTCTGCATACATAAAAGCCTTAGAAGGGAAAGACGATATTGAAGCCGCTACAAAAGAATTTTTACAAAATATTTTAACCATTTGATTTTAAATGAAAAAAATATTTAAAATCAGTATATCAGCTTACATCTTTTTAGGCATAGTCAACTTTATTTTATTTGGCCGAAATGCTTATATTGATCAATCTTCATTTAGCAATTACATATTAGGAAAGTTGTCATTTCGATTGATTATTGCGATAATTTTTGGATTTGGGTTATTTAAATTGCATAAGAAGTTGTTTTCTGGTTTATATGAAAAGAGTAGTTTGCTTTTAACTTCTATTTACATATTATTTTATGTCATATTAGCCTTCGTGGTAAATACTGGCATTATACTTCCTTTAAATTCGATTGCTCATTCAAACCAAATAACACTTCATGGAATTATCTCTGATAAAGAATTTCATACAGGAAAAGGGGCATCATATTTTTTAGTAGTAAAAGATTCTACAACTTCTAAAAAATACAATTTGGAAGTTTCTGAAAAAGTATTTGATCATTATCAAAAAAATGACTCTTTTAATAAAGAATTTAGTATTGGGTTACTTGGTATAATCTATAGAAACGAAGAATAAAAATGAACAATATCGTCATCATCAAATATAATGCAGGCAATATTCAGAGTGTATTGTATGCTTTAGAACGCATTGGTATTAATGCAAAAGTCACTGCCAATCATGAAGAAATTTTAGCTGCAGATAAAGTTATTTTCCCAGGTGTTGGCGAAGCTAATAGTGCCATGAATAGCTTAAAGGAAAATAATTTACATCAGTTAATTCCTACACTAATACAGCCAGTTTTGGGTATTTGTGTTGGTATGCAATTGATGTGTAAATATTCTGAGGAAAATAATACAGAATGCTTGGGTATTTTTGACGAACCTGTAAAATTGTTTAAGCCCAATAGCGAGGCTGGTTTAAAAGTGCCTAAGATAGGGTGGAACAATATTTACGATTTACAATCGCCTTTAATGAAAGGTATTGATGAGAATAGTTACTGCTATTTTGTTCATAGTTATTATGTGCCTTTGTCTGAACATACGATTGCAACTGCAAATTATGTGCAACCTTATAGTGCTGCCATTCATAAAAATAATTTTTACGGTGTTCAATTTCATACTGAAAAGTCGTCAGCTATAGGCGAAAACATTCTTCGCAATTTCATAAATTTTAAACCGTAAATCAGCGATGATTATTATTCCCGCTATAGATATTATTGATGGTAAGTGTGTTCGCCTAACGCAAGGTGATTATGCCCAAAAAACAATCTACAACGAACATCCGCTGGAAGTTGCTAAAATGTTTGAAGATGCTGGCTTACAACGCTTGCATTTGGTAGATTTAGATGGTGCTAAAGCTGGAGCCGTTAAAAACTGGAAAGTGCTAGAAAGCATTGCCTCAAAAACCAAATTGACGATAGATTTTGGTGGTGGTATTAAAACCAATACCGATGTTGATGTGGTGTTTAATTCTGGTGCCACATTGGCAACAGTTGGTAGTATTGCTGTGAAAGATAAAGCCACATTTGTAAGCTGGTTGCAACAATATGGTGCTGATAAATTCTTGCTTGGTGCTGATGTAAAAGATGAAAAAATTGCTGTTGGTGGTTGGTTAGAAACAACCAATGTATGGATTTATGATTTTATTGAGAGCTACTTACAGCAAGGTGTTCAGCAGATATTTTGTACCGATGTAAGCAAAGATGGTAAGTTAGAAGGCCCATCAACAGAATTATATAAAAATATCATTGCAAAATTTCCTAACCTGCATTTTGTAGCTAGTGGTGGTGTTTCTTGCGTAGAGGACTTAGAAGTACTGCAAGAGATAGGTTGCAGTGGTGCAATTGTGGGTAAAGCGATTTATGAGAATAGGATATCAATTGCTGATTTGAAATCTTTTATTTGAGATTATGGCAACCATTAACCGCTTTGAAGATTTAGAAATTTGGAAAGAAGCTCGTAGGCTTTCTTCTGTAATTTTCACATATTCTTCAAATGAGCGTTTTAGTAAAGATTTTAGATTTCGAGATCAAATAAAAGTTGCGGCTGGTTCTGTAATGGATAATATTGCAGAAGGATTTGAACGTTCAAGTAGACTTGAATTTATAAATTTTCTGAGCTTTTCAAAAGGGTCTTGTGGTGAAGTGAAGTCGCAATTATATCGGGAAAAAGATCAGCAATATATTTCGGAAGAAGAATTTTTAGAAACATATAACGCTTATGATAAATTGGCATCAAATATTGCTGGATTTATTAATTACTTAAATCAATCAGAAGTTAAAGGACAAAAGTTCAAAGACCGAAAATAATCGGCCCAATTTCAAATCATAAATTTCAAATTAGAAATAATAAATGCTTACAAAAAGAATCATTCCATGCCTAGATATACGTGATGGACGTACTGTGAAAGGTGTGAATTTTGAAAATATACGAGACGCAGGTGACCCAGTAGATTTGGGGGCTTTTTATGCAGAACAAGGTGCTGATGAATTGGTTTTTTTGGATATTACTGCTACCAACGAAAAGCGTAAAACATTGAGTGAATTGGTAAGCCGAATTGCTCGTAATATCAATATTCCTTTTACAGTTGGTGGTGGTGTTAGTTCGGTAGAAGATGCGTCTGTGTTATTGAAAAATGGCGCTGATAAAGTGAGTATTAATACGGCTGCTTTTAAAAATCCAAAATTGATAAAAGACTTGGCTAGTGAATTTGGCAGCCAGTTTGTGGTGCTTGCAATAGATACAAAACAAGAGGTAGATGGTGAGTGGTATGTATATTTGAATGGTGGCAGGGTAAAAACTGATACAAAATGTATTGATTGGGCAAAGCGAGCAGTAGCTTTAGGTGCGGGTGAAATTTTGCTGACATCGATGAATAACGATGGTACAAAACAAGGTTTTGCATTGGATATTACAAGAAGATTGAGTGAAGAATTGCCCGTGCCAATAATTGCTAGTGGTGGTGGTGGTACGATGGCGCATTTTGTAGATGTATTTACAACTGGTAAGGCAGATGCTGCCTTGGCAGCAAGTATTTTTCACTTTAAAGAAGTGGCAATACCAGATTTAAAAGGGTATTTAAAAGAAAAGAATATTAATGTTAGGATATAGTCTGAACTAAGATTTAGTAGGATTTTTTAGATTCATGGGATTATTAAAAATCTTTTTAATCATTTTAATCCTTCAAAATACCCGTTCAGACAAAGATGAATAAAGCATCTAACCGTACAATTGTCCGCCTTAGGCGGAACGATGTTTAGTTGAAAAAACTAAAGCTGGTTACCAAAAAGAAAAAATAATTTGTGCAACCATTTTCAATTCGTGTAATTGACTTAATTGGTTTTAATTTGTGAATATGACAATTGATTTTAAAAAATATGCTGATGGTTTGGTGCCTGCAATAGTACAAGATGCAATGACTGATAAGGTGTTGATGCTAGGCTTTATGAATGAAGCCGCATTGGCTGTTACTGAAACTAGTAAGCATGTGACGTTTTTTAGCCGTAGTAAGCAACGCTTATGGACAAAAGGTGAGCAAAGCGGGCATTTTTTAAATTTTGTAAGTGTAGCTGTTGATTGCGATAAAGACTCGCTATTAATTAAAGCAAACCCAATTGGCCCAACTTGCCATACTGGTGCCGACACTTGCTGGAACGAAAAAAACGAACAGAAAGATTTTTTACTGTATTTGGAACAAATAATTGAACAACGCAGTAAGGTTTCGCCAGATGAATCGTATACAGCTAGGATGCTTGCAAAAGGCATCAACAAAGTGGCGCAAAAAGTGGGTGAAGAAGCAATAGAATTGGTAATTGAAGCGAAGGATGATAATAAAGAATTATTTTTAGGCGAAGCGGCTGATTTGATGTTTCATTATTTGCTTTTGCTTAACGCGAAAGGCTATAAATTGCAAGAGGTTTTAGAGGTTTTACAAAAAAGACATAAGAAATAACATGAAGAAATTATTATTTGCGTTGCTGTTACCTATATCTGTAATGGCACAAAAAAGCTATACGATAAAAGGTACAATTAAAGGTTTAAAAGATAGCACATTGGTGTTTTTACAAACCAATCAAGGTAATACGTTGGCGCAGGATTATGCCAAAAATGGCGTATTTTCTTTAGCAGGTAAATTAGAAGGTGCTGATTTGTACCAATTAAGTTTTATTGGCTTTAAAGAAGGCATAGAATTGTTTATAGATAACGATCATGTAATAGTAAATGGTGAAGTCGCTAAGCTGAAATCTGCCGCTGTTACAGGCTCTCAATTACATGCGGATTATACCAGTTTTGTGAAAGGGTTTTCGCCATTAAGTGAGAAATTGGGCAAATTAGCTGGTATAATTAATACCGAAAAAGAAGGCAAAAAACGTGATAGTTTAATTAATGTATTTAATGCTAGTCGTAATAAATTAATTACTTATACCGATACCTATTTAAAAGAAAAATCTACTTCTGCGGTAAGTGCTTTTGTATTATTTCAACTAAATAAATTGTATGGTGATGTAAACGCTATAGAAGAAAGATACAATAGCCTAAAACCTAGTGCCAAAAATATTGTGTACGCTAAGGAAGTCGAAAAAATAATTTCGATGGCCAAAATTGGTGCTGTGGGTTCTATGGCTGTGGATTTTACACAAGCCGATACTGCTAGCAAGCCAGTAAGTTTGTCTCAGTTTAAAGGCAAGTATGTGCTGATAGATTTTTGGGCCAGTTGGTGCAGACCATGCCGTGCTGAAAACCCAAATGTTGTATCTGCCTACCAAACGTATAAAGATAAAAATTTCACTGTGTTAGGCGTCTCATTAGATCAACAAAAAGCCAACTGGGTACAAGCCATTAATGCAGATAAACTAACTTGGTCTCACGTTAGCGATTTGCAATACTGGAATAATGCAGTTGCTAAAATTTATGGTATTCAAAGTATTCCGGCTAATATCTTAATAGGCCCAGATGGTAAAATTATTGGTAAAGATTTGCGAGGCGAGGACTTACAGCAAAAACTAAAAGAGTTATTAAAATAATAAAAAAGCCGTTGAAATTTCAACGGCTTTTTTATTTAGTAAAATACATTTTCATATTCTTTCTCATCGTAGCCTATGGCTGCTACTTTGTTGCCAGTTTCAATTAAGGGCCTTTTAATAACGCTGTTTTTGCTCATCATTAATGCAATAGCACTCGTATCGGTTACAATGCTTTGTTGCAAGGTTTCGTCTAAGCCTTTCCATGTGGTACCACGTTTGTTTACAAGTTTTTCCCAACCAATTTGGCTAATCCATTCTTTAAGTTTAGCCTCGTCTACACCTTTCTTCTTATAATCA
>JAYWCY010000088.1:0-3270 GCA_043780175.1 Chitinophagales bacterium | reverse complement strand
AACGGCTAGTTGCAAGCGATACGCTTGCCAACCTTGTAAATAGACAATTAATCAAGAATACCAATACTGCATTCTTTGTAGATAGTAACAATTATTTAGTATATGTAAAACAGCTAATTAATGCCATTCAAAACGAGGAAATCCAAACTTTAACGACTAATAAAGCCGAGAATGAAAATGCCTTTACAACATTGAACATTATTTTTTATGTATTAGGTTTTATTATAGTATTGTTAGTGGTTGCCATTGTAATAAACGTACAACAATCTGTTTGGGAAAGAAAAACAACAAATTTACTTAAAGAGTATTCTACATTAATTGATTTGTCTAACGACGCAATTGTAACCACAGACGCTCAATATAATATTTTGCAATGGAGCAAAGGCGCAGAAATCTTATACGGCTATAGCAAACAAGAAGTTGTTGGTAAAAAAATTGCAGATTTTACGAATCCCGTGCTAACAAGCCAGGAAACAGTAGAAATACACCAAATTATTGATAAAACTGGTAGTTGGCGCGGTGAAGTAAAACAATTTAATAGAGAAGGTAAGGAACTATATTTAGATGTATCATATTCTAAAATAATGAATAAAAATGGCATCACAAAGGGCTATTCGAGCATACGTTCTAACATCACAGAGCTTAAAAAAAATAAGAATGATTTACAAGCATTAAATACACGTTTAGAGTTAGAAATTATAAAGAAAACAAGAGAGATAAAGGACGTGTTTGAGCGTATGCAAAAAGCATTTTTAGCGTTTGATGCAAATTGGGATTGTACATATGCCAATCAACCAATTTTATATTATCTAAATGCATTGCATGATGATATTATTGGTAAAAATTTTACTAATTTTTTTAATGGTATTACTGATACTAATTTTTATAAGACTTGCTTGAAGGCTATGGAAACGCAGGAAGTTCAAGAGTTAACAGAGTATGTGCCATTTTTTAATTGTTGGTTTGAAAGTAGTATTTATCCATCGGCAAATGGTGTGTCAATTTATATATCAGACATTACCGATCAGAAGAAAATTGAACAGGAATTAATTGCGCAAAAAAAACAGTTGCGCAACTTGTCAAATCATATTCAAAACCTACGAGAAGAGGAGCGAAAAATAATTGCCAGAGAACTGCATGACGATTTAGGGCAAATGGCAACGGTACTTAAAATAGACATTAAATTACTGAAAAATAGTTTAGCAAACAGCACTGATAGTATACTAGAAAAAGTAGATACCATATTGATAACCGTAGACGAACTGATAAAAAGAATAAGAGAAATTTCACATGAGTTAAGACCTATTTTACTAGATAATGTAGGCTTACAAGCAGCATTAAAAAGTCATTGTTTGGAGTTTGAAAGAAAAACTGGCATTAGTTGTTTTTTTTACAACGAGACAGATAATAAGCGTTTGCCAAAAGATGTTGAAATTGCCTTGTTTAGAATTTGTCAAGAATCGCTCACTAATGTGATACGCCATGCAGAAGCTACAGAAGTAATTGTTAAATTATCACAAGATCATGAACACATTTTATTACAAATTAGCGACAATGGTAGTGGGTTTGATATATCAAATCTAAGTAACACATTGGGCCTTATTGGTATTAAAGAGAGAGCAGAAAGTATAAAAATTAATTTAACTATCGAAAGTAGCTTGGGTAATGGTACCATCATTACAGCTAGTGGCGGTATGAACGAAAGTATAATAGTGAGTCAAAATATCCGTACTTTGTAAATAGTTTAAAAGCGTTACCTATGAAAATCTTGATTGCTGATGATCACACGTTAGTTCGTAAAGCACTAAAATTTATAATAAAAGAAGCTTTTGTAGATGTAGAAATCGAAGAAGCCGCTGATGGCACAGAGTTGCTAATGAAGGCTACAAAAAATAAATGGGATATTATAGTTTCTGATATCTCTTTTCCTGGGTTATCTGGCTTAGATATTTTAAAACAACTTAAAATTCATGCCCCACAAATACCGGTATTAATGCTTACCATGTATTCTGCCGAAGAATATGCGATAAGATGTATTAGATCTGGTGCCGCTGGTTTTTTATCAAAAGATAATATTTCTGATGAATTGATAAAAGCTATTAATCAAATTTTATCTGGGAAAAAATACATCAATTCAGATGTAGCTATGGTTTTGGCAACCGCTTATGAAGAGAACGTAAAATCGGCCCCACACGAATCGCTTACAGATCGTGAATTTGCTATTTTTAAAGAATTACTACATGGCAAAAACATGCAATTAATAGGTGACGAACTTTGCATAAGCGTTACCACTGTACGTGCACACAAAGTAAATATTTTAAAAAAGATGCATCTTACCTCGGATGCAGAAATGATAAAATATGGCTTACAAAACCAAATTATTTGATGAAATATTTATTGTTAATATTGAAAAAATAGTAGAGATTTGAAAAGTTAAATTGTATTACCAATTTGATACTTAGCTAACTTCTTTTTAATGTAAATCAATGAAAATACTATTAGCCGACGATCATGGTATGGTACGTCAAGGCATAAAAATGCTGCTTAAAGAAACATACCCTTCTGCAGAAATTATAGAAGCAAGTAATGCAACAGAATTGCAGGCGCATATTGACGACGAAAGCCTTGATATTGTAATCACAGACTTACAAATGCCTGGAGCACTTGTAATTGATGTTATAAAAAAATTACGTTCTGATGGTAGCAAAACACCAGTTATCGTGCTTACAATGTCTGCCATACAGCAAAGTGCCGTACGTGTTATTCGTGCAGGTGCCAATGCCTACATTACTAAAGATAATGCACCAGAAGAACTCATAAAAGCAGTGCAATATGTACTTTCTAAAAGGCGCTATATTACCCCCGAAATGGCAGAATTATTGGCAGATGCCTATGTTGGTGGCAACGATAAACTACCCCATGAAAATTTTTCAGAACGAGAATTTCAAGTGTTTCAATTATTTGCAAAAGGTAGGCACATTTCTGATATTAGTAGCGAATTGGCATTAAGTATTAATACCATTAGTACATATAAAGCTCGCATAATGACGAAGCTAGACGTAAAAAGCAACTCTGATATTATAAAATACGCCTATGCGCATGGCTTGGTTTAAAATAACCATACTGTAAATAAATTTACAACTGCTGTACTGCCTTTCTAATTTTTAGAAGGGCTTTTTTTATGCTTCAATTTTATTTGTATTAAAATTTTGTTCTACGAAGCTTGTTTACAAACGGCTAAACACACTACTACAGCCATTGTTAAAATGC
>JAYWCY010000087.1:0-2493 GCA_043780175.1 Chitinophagales bacterium | reverse complement strand
TTATGCCCAGCATCAAACTGGCAACTTTTTCTTCTCATCTTTATTACAACCTATTTTTCAAAGTTTTAGCGATGGTACATTGGTAGGTATAGAGCGTACTTGTTGGTGGTTACACATTACGGGTATTTTTGCCTTCCTAAACTACCTACCCTACTCAAAACATTTACATATTGTGTTGGCTTTTCCTAATGCCTATTATTTAAAATTATTACCGCAAGGTAAAATGCACAATATGCAAAGTGTGCAAAACGAAGTATTGTATGCCATGCAGCCAGAATTAGCACCTACTGATGCTGAGCCACCTGCACATTTTGGTGCCAAAGACGTATTTGAATTAAGCTGGAAAAGTCTAATGGATGCTTATAGTTGTACAGAATGCGGTAGATGTAGTGCAGAATGCCCTGCAAATATTACTGGCAAGCTGTTAAGTCCTCGCACAATAATGATGAAAACAAGAGACAGATTAGAGGATATTGGTAGGAATATTAATGCGAATAAGTCTTTTGTAGCCGATGGTAAAACATTGTTACACGATTATATTTCTGTAGAAGAATTGCGTGCTTGTACTACTTGTAATGCTTGTGTTGAAGCTTGCCCAGTAAGCATTTCGCCACTAGATATCATTGTAGAACTGCGCCGCAGTTTAATTATGGAAGAAAGTAATGCGCCACAAGAATGGAACGGTACTTTCAGCAATATAGAAAACAATTTTGCACCTTGGAAATTTAGTCCAGATGAGAGAGATAAATGGGCAGAAGAAATGGCATAAGCATCCATTTTCTATGCAATTATTAGACTAAACGAATCTTATGACAAAACTTATTCGTTTTGCTATCTTCTTTCTGTTGATTTGGATTATTTTTAAAGGTACAATTAGTGCTTTAAAACCAGCAACTGAACCTGCCGAAAAGCTAGGTGCTTTTATTGGTATGATGCTTATGTTTTACTTATCTTTTTTTATTGTGAAAAAGTATTTTAGGAAGTATTAACCAGTAGCGTAATTACTTCGTACATCTCAAATCATAAATCACAAATTCTTATTCATGTGCATCACTTATTACCTCTAAACCTTTACTGGTATTGCCTCTTACATGAAATACATAGGTAATTACTAGTGCCAGCAAGCACCCTGTTAATACTTGTAACACACGTTCTAAAGGCGCTACCCATACATGTTTGCCACCTTCATGCAATAGTATAATTACCGTTGCTGCCAAGGCTGACCGCATAGGTGTGATTAAGTTAAATAAATGGCACAAAATAATAGTTACCGTAAGTGCACCACACATTAAAAACACACTATTACTGGCAAATAACAAGCATACACCTGCTACACTTACACCTACTAAATTGGCCTTTATTCTATTCATCGCAAGCTTCATGGCTTCTTTATTGTCGGGCGATAAAACCAATAGCAGCGATATTAAGCACCAACTAATTGCTGTGTACCTAAACAGGTACGACAGTAGAAAAATTAATGAAGTACCAGTAACACATTTGGCTATATAAATAAGTGTGTTTTTAGTAAAAACTTCAGTTATTTTCATGTATATGTACTTATTATGCTTACAAAAGCTGAACTTATCTTGAACATCATGATAATCAGCGTTCTATCATTTCACAAAACAATGCACCGCCAGTTCGTAGCCCTTTAAACCCAAGCCAATAATACTACCTTTACACTTGGCCGATACATGCGATATTTTCCTAAAATCTTCCCTTGCATGTACATTGCTGATATGTACTTCAATTACAGGCGTTGTTATGGCAGCAATACAATCGCCAATTGCTACAGATGTGTGCGTATAACCACCCGGATTCATAATTATACCATCGTTACTAAACCCAAGGCGTTGCAGTTCGTTTATCAATTCGCCCTCAACATTACTTTGATAATACGTAAAGTTCACCGCAGGAAACACCAGTTTCAGTTCCTCAAAAAACGCCTCAAAAGTTTGCGAGCCATACACACCAGGTTCTCTAGTACCTAGCAGGTTTAAGTTAGGGCCATTAATAATTGCTATGTTCATGCAGCTAAAGTATTAAAATATTTCGACGGTTGGTTTTGAAGGCAACTTATCCTATTTCGCAAATAAAATTAATTTCATAGTTTATAAGCAATTGCTATTTGAAATTCAATTAATTCGCTTTAAAAACTAAAGCCCCCCGCCTTTTATGATGCCTACCAAACAGCTAGAATAATTGTAGACCAAGGCGGTGGTGGTAGCAGTGTGAGTGAGAAGGCGAATTAAAGTATTATTTTATTATCCATTATAAGGATTAAACCGATTGTATTTAAACCTTGTATATTTAGAAATAGCTAATTCTTTTTACTATGGATAAGTCATTATATATTTGAAAGAAGAGAGTAACTATAATTATTCAGCGGCAAAATTATTGAGCTATTAGCACTTATATTTAAATTTTAGAATATAATTAATTATAATTAATGAAACTATTACCTAACGAAGAAATTCTATTTGAACATTTGGT
>JAYWCY010000086.1:0-2412 GCA_043780175.1 Chitinophagales bacterium | reverse complement strand
AGTAGCTGCTAACATTGCATCTACATCATATGTTCTGTATGTAAACAAAGTATCGTTATACTGCTGGCAGTAAATAAATGCCTTGGTACGTTTTGTTACTGAGTCTGTTAAAGGAATAAAGTAAAAGCCTTTGTTATTATTGCTAGTTGTACCACTCCCCAAAGTTGTGTAACCATTTGAATTTTGGCTTTGCTTAGCCTGCCTTTTGTTGCTGCCAAACATGTATTTCCATTCTGGCAACCCAAATTTGGCAGCATAATTTGCTAAAAATGGAGTTGTTTTTTCAGTTTTGGCAATGTTGGCTAATATCTTTTTTACATCATCGTTTGCATCGGTAGGCACTTGTAAAAATCTATTTACTAATTGCTGTTGGTTTAATGCACTTTTAGTTTCTGCAATATATTGCAGGTCTTTTTTGTTACTACAGCTAGTTATATAGCCAATAATTACAAGCAATAGCAGTAGTTTAATTGATAGTGCTATCTTTTTCATGTTGTTTTAATTTAATTTTTGTTAATCGTTTTAATCTTTTTTAATAAAATACTGCTCCAACCAGCATAATTGCTGTTTTTACCTTCATCAATACTGCTTTGGGCAGCATCATTGCTGTTCTTACTAGCATTCATGCTGTTGTTAGCGGCATCAATACTGCTCTTAGCAGAGATATTGCTGTTCGGAGCAGCATCATTGCTGTTCTTACTAGCATTCATGCTGTTGTTAGCGGCATCAATGCTGCTCGCAGCAGCAAATGGTAATTATTTAGGTGTGTTTGTGCTGTTTTTTGCTTTACCACCTGTTTTGCTAGGGTAGCGGTCTTTTAAATCGTCAGCAACAGCATTTGCGCCAGCAATATTGCTGCGAGCCGCACCTTTTGCAGCCGCATAAAATATTTTAGCGGCATCAAAGGCTTCGCTACCACTTACCATTATGGCATCTTCTATACTTACCGTAAGGGTAAGCAACTCTTGGTAAATTTTAAATAAATCGCTTGCCAATACATAGTCTTTATCGGCTTCAATTACGTCTAAAAAGCTAGGCACTAAAGCAGGATTTTGCTTGGCATACTCAAATGCCTTACCTGTAAAGCTGAGGCTTTTGTCGCCCATTTTAGGCAGTGCTTGCCTTTCATCTGCACTTAGGTTAAATAGCAGTGCATTAGCCAGTTTGGTTTTAATACCTGCAATGTGGTCGCTAATTGCAGTTTTATCTGCCGTTGAAATACTAGCAGAGATACGGTTGTCTTGTGCCATTTTTTGGGATTTGATTGATTGTAAATAATTGTGGATACAATAATATACAGAAAAAATGGAACGAAAAATGGGGAAATCCCCGTTAATCGGTGGGGATTTCCCCATTTTTTATTTAACTAAAATTCCTTATGTAACTGTTTTGTGAATGCAGACTGCTTCGTTCCTCGCAGTGACGTGGAAATTTTAACTAATATCATTGCCAATCCATTCAATCTGTGTCATCCGTGTGCCATACCTCTACACAATGCAGACTGCTTCGTTCCTCGCAGTGACGTGAAATTTGACCATTCTTGAGTATCTGTGCCAATCCATTCAATCTGTGTCATCCGTGTGCCATACCTCTACGCAATACAGACTGCTTCGTTCCTCGCAGTGACGGGTAAGTTTCGCCTTTTATGATTTTAATCATGTAATGCTATGACCCAACGCATAGGCAGGCCGCTGCTATCTAAGCACTTTTGCTATTCAATTATTAACTATGGGAATGTTCATTGTCATTGCATTGTGTAGCCTCGGTATTTCCATTGGCTTCTTAATTGCTTTTTTGTGGAGTGCCAAATCTGGTCAATATGATGATACCTACTCGCCGCCACATAGAATACTATTTGATGACACCATTGAACCCTCAAACTAATTAACCACATATCTACATGGAATTACAAAGATTTGCTTACGACAACAGGATGCCTAGAAATTTTGCGATTGCTACCATAGTTTGGGGCGCAGTGGGCATGTTGGTAGGTGTTATTATTGCTTTTCAGTTGGCTTTCCCGGTTTTAAATTTTGGTATTCAATACACCACTTTTGGTAGGTTGCGCCCATTGCA
Source organism: Chitinophagales bacterium (assembly GCA_043780175.1). Classification (GTDB taxonomy): domain Bacteria; phylum Bacteroidota; class Bacteroidia; order Chitinophagales; family Chitinophagaceae; genus Parasediminibacterium. Next base: position 336 of record JAYWCY010000086.1, on the reverse strand, counting down.
TACCAACGCAGTCATTTTTGCATTTGTAGGCAATGGTATTTTTACTGCCGTCTATTATGCATTGCCACGGTTGCTTAAAGCTTCTATGTGGAACAATACGCTGAGTAAAATTCACTTTTGGGGCTGGCAATTAATAATTGTTGCAGCAGCTATTACCTTACCATTGGGCTTTACCGCAGGTAAAGAATATGCCGAACTTGAATGGCCGATTGATATTGCCATTACACTAGTGTGGATTGTGTTTGGTATTAATATGTTTGGCACTATTCTTACAAGGCGTGAGCGCCATTTATATGTAGCTATTTGGTTTTTTATTGCTTCGTGGGTTACAGTGGC